>CAJOQA010000037.1 GCA_905236465.1 uncultured Treponema sp. | reverse complement strand
GCAGGGGCAGCCACCGCGGTAAAAGAAGGGCGAGCAGAACTTGCGGTAGCGGCAATTCCGCAAACGAAGATAGATATTTTTGACTGCATAAGTGTAAGAACCAGCCCTTTAGTTTTTGTTGCAAGCAGTGGGGGCCCTTATGTGCAGGTAAGTGGCAGCCCCCAAGACATCGTTGAATCCGTTCCTTTGATTCTTCCTAAAGCAGGCCTTGCACGGGACCGTTTTGATTCATGGATTCATAGTCGTAACGTAAAGCCTGTTATTGCAGCAGAAACAGAAGGCAACGAAGCTGTTATGGCATTGGCGGCATTAGGTTTGGGAATTGGTCTTGTCCCACAGATTGTACTAGAAAATGGTCCATATAAAGAAGGTTTTATTTGCCACAGTGCAGGAAATGCTTTAGGTTTTTACGATATAGGTTTTATTCAAAAAACACAGATAAGCGGGTCTGAGAATGTAAAAAAAATAAGGCTGGCCGCAACCGACATCCTTCATAATACGGACTGGTCACGGCTTGATTTGTTTGAATAGTTTATTTTAGGATGCTGAATCCTAAGTCCTTGATGTCTTTTGCAAAGGTCAGGACTGTATCGCGACTTCCCTGCATAGCAGTTTTTCCCATACCTGGAATCTTTGAAAGAACTGAATTTGGAACTGTGATGATGTCGCACTTAATGCGGTCTGCTTCAACAATATTGAAAAGTTCGCGGGTAGAAGCCCACAAACTCATAGTTCCCTTTTTTGACTTACAAATTTTTACAGCTTTTTTCATTACTGGAATGGGGTCAATGCCAGAATCAGCAAGACGACCTGCAAATACAGAAACTATATTTTTGCTACCTGGCTTGAATGCGTTTACTGCTGCCCTTACCTGAGCTACTGTAAAGATAGCTGTTACGTTAAGCTGTATTCCTTGCTCTGAAAGTTTTTTGATGAGAGGGGCTGTAGAAGTTCCGTCTGTAAGCATAATGGGAATTTTTACAAAAACATTCTTGCCTAATGCGGCTATAACCTTTGCTTCTTTTTCCATTGTGTCAAAATCGTCGCCAAAGACTTCAAAACTTAAGGGGAGGTCAGGAATAGCGGCAGTAACTTCTTTTGCAAAAGAAACATAGTCTGTTACACCTGCTTTTTTCATAAGGCTTGGGTTTGTTGTGAAACCTGTAACATAGCCTTTCTTGTATTCTGCAATCATTGCATCCTTGTCTGCACCGTCAGCATAGACGGCAATTCTCAAGTTCTTAAAAGTCATGAAATTACCTCTTTTCAAATATACTTGATATATATCATATATTTTACCCTACTTTTCTGCTTTGTCAAGCAAGATTTTTAAGGGATTTTGAAAATTTAAATACCATATATATTATATATGGATGAAGATGAAATTTTAGAAATTGACCTACCTTCTCAGCAAGAAGATTTTTCTTTTCCTGAAGAGGGAGAATTGAGTAAGGATGTTGATACTGTAACAGAAGCTGCATGTAAAGCCTTTGGCATAAAGTATCTTTTTCCCTGGCAGAGGATTGTAATTGCAAATATCCTGGATTCTGCTTTTTCTTCTGATGAAGAAATAGAAGAAGATGAGGCGGTTTGTAAGGGGAGGCAAATTGTTCTGCTTCCTACGGGGGCGGGTAAATCTTTGTGTTTTTTAACACCTGCCCTTATTTTGCCAGGGCCAACCCTTGTTCTTTACCCCCTTCTTGCCCTTATGGCTGACCAAAAGAGAAGGATGGATGCTGGCGGTTTAAAAAGTGTTGTTTTTAAGGGAGGGCAAAGCAGGGAAGAAAGGGAAGAAAACTTTAAAATGATAAGGGACGGGGCAAAAATAATACTTGCCAACCCCGAAGTTTTACAGAATCCGAATCTAGTAAAAGAACTTGCCTCTTGTAATATAAGTCACATAGCGATTGATGAAGCCCACTGCGTAAGTGAATGGGGAGACTCCTTTAGGCCTGCGTACCTTACCTTAGGCTCTATTATACAGCAGTTAAATGTTAAAGTTGTCACTGCATTTACAGCTACAGCATCCCCAAAAGTTCTTTCAAGGGTGTCTGATGTTCTTTTTGGGGGACAAGTCCATATTGTGCGTAGTGATAGCGACAGACCTAACATTCATTATAATGTAGTAAATACGTTTGCTAAGAAAAAAGAAGCATTTCGGTTAGCCCTGAGCAAAGAAAGACCCCTATTGATTTTTTGTGGCACAAGGGCAAAAAGTGAAGGGATGGCCCGTGAACTTGCGGCTTATTTTGGCCCTAATACCGATAAGGTCCGCTTTTATCATGCAGGCTTGCCCAAAGATGTTAAAACTGCAACCGAGCAGTGGTTTTATAACAGTGACGATGGTATTCTTTGCGCAACTTGTGCTTATGGAATGGGAGTTGATAAAAAAAATATAAAAACCGTTATTCACTTAGAATCGTCTGAAAATGCTGAATGTTATTTGCAGGAAAGTGGGCGGGCGGTACGAGATGGTTCTATTGGAAATGCGATACTCTTGTGGAGTCCTGAGGATACTTTAAGGTTTAAGCGTTTTCCTGAAGGTTCTAGACAATCTTATATGTTAAAGTTTGCAATAGCTTCTACTTGTCGTAGGCAAGTGCTGCTTGATGCTTTGGGGGCAGAAGAGGCTGCCTGTGATGGTTGTGATGTTTGTAAGAGGGGAGAGGCAGCTCCGTTTGCCTTAGATGCTGAATATGCCTTAAACTTTATAAAAAAACATAAAAAGTTATACAACTACAATTCCTTGCTCATGGAACTTGAAAATATTTTTAATAAGCGTGATTTGAAAGCTTTTAAAATGAATATTTGGGATAGTCAAGATATTAGGTCGATTTTTAGGGGACTAAAGAAGACTCATAAAATAAAGACCTGCTTTTGGCCTTGGTCAGGACGAATAACGGTAGCGGGAGATTTCGTTGGTTTTTGGAAGGTAGAAAAATTTTTAAGAAGAGTAAAGCGTTCGTATAAAAAGTTTACTCTTCACCTTCTCCATCTGCTTCCTGATTTTCTTCACTTTTTTCAGCAGAGGGGGCTGGAACTTCCTTTTCAACAATAATCCTAGGGGCCTTTCGTCTATATTTTACAACATAGCTAGCAATTGAGATAAAGAAAATTGTAAATATTGCTATAAAAATAACTCGCCAGTCTTTTAAGACTTCAATAGCAACTGGTAAGCTGTTCAAAATAGTATCCATATTTGCATTATCGGAAGAAAAAAAAGAAAGTATGAGTGATTCTAGATTGAAGTAAGTCAAAAGTTCTGACAAAAGACTTCATTTGTGCTATACTATTTTTATGGAAAGACGAAAAATGCCGATAGGCATTCAGACTTTTGAGAATCTGCGCAATGAGAATTATCTTTATGTAGATAAAACTAAACTCATCTATGAATTGGCAACAACAGGAAAGCCTTATTTTCTCGCCCGCCCCCGCCGATTCGGGAAAAGTCTGCTCATTTCCACTTTAAAAGCGTACTTTGAGGGGCGAAAGGAACTTTTTACGGGGCTTAAAATTGAAGAAAAAGAAAAAAAATGGGAAGTGCATCCCGTAATCCACATTGATTTTAGCAAAGGTGGAAAATTTGCCACGAACGAAGAGTTAAAAATCATGCTGGACAATATTCTGAAAGAATACGAGTCAAAATATGAAATAATTGACCCTCCGCCCACAGAAGCATTCGGTCTTCGCCTTGCAAAAATCATAGAAAAAGCAAACGAAAAAACGGGCAAAAAAGTCGCCGTTCTTATCGATGAATATGACAAGCCGCTTCTTGATGCGCTGCAAACACCCGACCGTGACAAAAATCACTACACAATGGCAAGTTTTTACGGAGTGCTCAAATCCTGCGACCCGTACTTGTGCTTTCTCTTTCTTACTGGGATTACAAAGTTTGCGAAGATAAGCATTTTTTCGGAACTGAACCAGCTTTCCGACATCTCCATGACAGAAAAGTATGCCTCAATCTGTGGAATTACCGAAGACGAGATGAAAGAGACATTCATGCCCGAAATCAAAGCCTTCGCCGAGCATGAGAATGTCAGCGAGGAAGAAATGCTTTCCCTACTCAAGAAAAAGTACGACGGCTACCACTTTTGCGAAAACTGTCCCGATATTTATAATCCATTCAGTCT
>CAJOQA010000036.1 GCA_905236465.1 uncultured Treponema sp. | reverse complement strand
TTTTCTGCTGCAGGATACTTTTTTTCAGAAATAAAATAGGCGGACTCTTCTTTTGTAATTTTTATTGTCTCTTGCTTAGAAACTATTTCTATGGAGTCAGCTTCCTCTGAAAAGCTTATATTCTTTACAGAGGATTTGCCTGCGCTTATGCTTTGAATTACAAAAGTAAGGGCAAAAATAAAAATCAGGGAGAGTAAAATTATTTTTCTTTTTATTATTACGTTCATTTCTTTTCTCCATTATATTCCATACGGATTTTATTTCTGTGGTTGCGACGACTTACATAGGCAAAGAGGCCAAAGAGCGCAACTATTACTGCAAGCCCAATTTCATTAAAATACTTTATTAGGTTCCGCAAGCTGCTACTTGTTTTTTCAAGGACATTTACATTCAAACCTTTTGTCCTCATTGTGCATAAGTCACTTCTTCCGTTCATGTAATCAACAAGGTTTTGTAAGAAAAGACCTATTGGCTGCTGGTCTGCATTTTCCCCTATATCTTGGGTTACACATGATGTGCTGATTATAAGGAGCCGCCCTGTTTGGTTTCCATTCTTAATGTGACTGTTCGCGCTTAGCCCTTCGCTTGTTGTGCTTGTTGGATCTGAATCATAGGCTGAGGTAAACGTGCCTTCAACTAGAAGGGACAAGGGATAGCTTTGTTCAATAGACTTATCTTCTGGAGCTGAAATGTAAAGCGGGTGGATTATAAAGTTTTCACTTGCAGTCCAGCTTTTGGCAGAAGAAGAGGCTAGCCGTGTTACTTTAAGGTTTCTATTCTGCTCAGCTTCTTGGCTTGAAAGTTCTCCTGCCTGCCTGAAATAGATGTAACCCAAGTTTTTGCTGATTGGGTGGTTAGCAAGATTTTCTTTTTGCATCAGGGGAACATAATGAAAGTTCACTTTTCCATATTGCTGAGTCATCTGGCTAATACACTGCTCGTCAAAAACATAGTTGTTTTTTTCTTCTATTCCATATTTTGAAAGTAGTGTTTCAAGCCCTGTTTTGTTTGGAATGTACTGTGGCATTTCGTACTGGGCTTGCTGACCCTGCGGCTGAATGACATTGAATGGGTCAAGAAATAAGATGACATTCCCTCCCCTGACTAAATATTGATCGATTTTGTAAAGTTCTTCCTGGCTAAAAGAAGAAGAAGGCCCGTTGATTATAAGGCTTCCTGTTCCAGCTGAAATGTTTTCCTTGCTTAAGTCTATATCGTCAAGTGAATAGGTTGAACTTAAAAGGGAGGCAAAGTTTGTGCATCCTTCCCTGCTGTCTTTAGTATTTAGTTCACCATGGCCTGTTACATATGCAATCTTTGCGGATTTTTTTACAAGGCTTTGCAAAGAACTTTCTATGTTTTCTTCAAGAGTGTCAAGACCAGATATTGTGTTTAGCGTGTAGCCTAAAATATTTTGGCTATAGATTTGAAGGGGAACTGTGCTGTAAGAGTCTCCTGCCTGCAATACAAGGCCGAGCGTTGCAGATACTGGTGACCGGCCACTTTCCCTTAGGGTTAAGACCTGAAGTCCGTACTTTTGTAAAAGTTCCTCTGCTTCGCTGCTAGAAGGGTTCAGGCTTTTGTAAGCGATGCGGTTTCTGTTTTTTTTGTTTATGTTTTTCAGCGCAGCCTCTACAATTGAATCCAACTCTTCAAAACCCTGGATTCCAGCTTTTTCAAGAATATCAGATTTGTAAAGTGTAAGCGTAATGTCATCTTTTACTCCGTCTAGCAAAGAAGCTTTTGAAATTATGCTACTTATCGTTGATGTTATCTTGTATTCAAAGCGGTAGTTTTGATTTGAAAATTCTTCCTGACTTGCAATCGGGTCAATACATTCAATTTGGTCTGCGTAGGTAAAAACTAACCCCATAAAGACAGCCTTGAATCCTACTTCGTCAGACTTTACTTCCTGGACTTGGAATTGGCTTAAGCCGTAATCTAAGGCCATATCCTGATTTTCTTTTTTGTCCATATTAAAATATTCAACCGAGAAATTTTTTCCGCCTGCATTTTGATACTCTTCAAGAAGGTCTGTGACATAGTCTTTTGCGGAATTTTCTTCTGCCGGAAGATTTGAGGAGAAAAATACCTTTACGCTTAAGGGTTCTTCTATTGACTTTATTAAGTCACGGCTTGCTTTTGACAAGGTATAAGACTTTGATTGGGTAAGGTCTATGCGAAAAAATGCCCGTGCCGCAACAAGATTTACGAGTATTATAAGCAGGGCAAAGAGGTAAATGTCCCAGGAGGGATTTTTTAAAAAAGTAATAAATTTATTTTCTTGTTTTTCCATTTTTCTTTTAGCCTTTTCTTGAATTATAAATTGAATTAACCGTAAGAGCTAAAAAAAGAGCAGTTACGGAAACAAAATAAATGACGTCGCGGCTGTCTATAATTCCGCGGGAAATAGATTCAAAGTGGCTGGCTGCCGAAAGAAATGTTACTAGGGGCAGGACAGGCGATGGCAATAGGATTGCAAAGGCGCTGACAAAAGAAAGGGTCGCACAGATTGCAAATGAAATAAAAAATGCCACAATCTGATTTTTTGTTGAGGAGGAAGCGAAGATTCCTATTGCGCAAAAAGCCGCTGTTAAAAAAATTGAGCCTAAGTAGCCTCCGATTATGGGGCCTAAATCCGGTTTACCGAGCAGGTAGCAAGACAGGACATAAAACAGGGTGGGAACAAGCAAAACTAGTCCTGATAGCAATGCTGCCAGGTATTTGCCAACAACGACTTGCAAGGGGGTAACTGGGAGGGTAAGAAGCGTCTCTATGCTACCTGACCTTTTTTCCTCACTAAAAATTCTCATTGTGAGGGCTGGTATAAAAAGGCTAAAGAGGTAGGGGAGAAATTGGAAAAAGTTCCTAAGTTCTGCCCTGCCAATTAAAAAGAAAGTTGAAAAAAATCTGAATCCTGAAAAAAGCAGGAAAACTACGCATACTATATAAGGAATAGGACTGGAAAAATACGCAGAAAGTTCTCTTTTGCAAATTACAGTCCAAAGACCTGATTGTTTTGTTTTGCTACTGGTCATTGTTATTGTCTCCATTTGTGTCCTTGCTTGTTAGCGTTCTAAATACGTCTTCAAGGCTATTCTTTGCCATATCCAACGAATACAAGTTCCACTTTTTGCTTACTATTAAGTTTGCCACTTGCGGGCGGATTTCTATTTCTTTTTGTAAGAAAATGGAGGCAGAAAATCTTGAGCCTTCATCCTCTTTTATTTTGCAAGAGGAAATGCCTTCTATGCTGCTAAGTGCCTGCTCTAGCTCTTTTTGAGAGGGACCTGACACGCTTATGCTGATGCAAGTAGATTGACCGTAACGTTCCCTCAGTTCTTCTGTAGGACTGTCCGCAACCTTTTTGCCCTTAGAAATTATAATGACGCGGTTGCAAAGCATTTCTACTTCGCTTAAGATGTGGGTTGAAATTATTACTGTCCGTGTTTTTCCAATCTCTTTTATAAGGTCTCTAACTTGAGCTACTTGATTGGGATCTAAACCGCTAGTGGGTTCATCAAGAATAAGGATTTCTGGGTCTCCCATAAGGGCATGGGCTAAGCCGACCCTCTGCCTGTTTCCCCTAGACAAATCACCTATGTTCTTGTGCATCTGGTCCTTAAGTCCGCAGACTTCCGCAAGGTGGGGAATGCGGACTTTGGGGTCTGCCCCTTCCATTTTAGCTATGTATTCTAAGTAATCAGCTACGATCATGTCGCTGTAAAGTGGTGCGCTTTCCGGCATGTAGCCTATTTTTCCCTCTACGGAAATTTTCCCGCCAGAAGGTTCTAGAAAGCCAGTGATCATTCTCATTGTAGTTGTTTTACCAGCACCGTTTGGACCTAAAAGTCCGACAATTTCCCCAGTTTGAATTGAAAAACTTATGTTGTCAACTGCTTTAAATGTTCCAAACTGTCGGGAAACATTTTCAACTTCTATCATTGTCATGTCTCCATGAAGATGCTTTGCATCCAATTTTTTTTTCTTCAATGATATAAACATTCAGATAAACTTTCAATAGCACACTTTCTATGGATTTCCTATAAAAAAATGTTATATCGGGCAAAATTTTAAATGAAAAGTAAAAATTGCGGCTATTTAAATATATATGAAAAGAAACTTATATATATTTTTTACCATTATTTATGTAATCTTGGCCCTTGCTTCACTTTCTTCTTGTCAGGCGGATATGGCATCTGGCGAAAAAAAAGACTATAGCCTTGACCATGACATACGTATTGCAAGTTGGAATGTCCAGACTTTTTTTGATTCAAATAATTCAGGAAATGAATATGATGAGTTTAAAAAGAGTAAGACCTGGAATCAGGATGCCTATTGCAGACGGCTTGAAAAACTCTGTTCTGTAATAAAGGCTTTGGATGCGGAAGTCTTTGTTATGCAGGAGATAGAAAATGAAGGTGTTATGTATGACATTAGTAATTTCCTAGCCGGAGAATGGAATCAGCAAAAGATCTATTCCTATGCTTGCTTTGCAAAAGATGAAGGGAGTGCTATAGGTTGCGGAATACTTTCCCGCTATGAGCTAAGCGATATGACTGTACATTCTATTTGCAGCACAAAAGAAGGAAAAAGAATTTCCCCCAGGATGCGCCCCCTTATAGAAGTGACAGTTACTAAAGGAGGGGGTAAGCTGAAGCTATTTGTAAACCACTGGAAAAGCATGAGTGGGGGAAAGGAAGCTAGTGAACTTTGGCGAAATAAGCAGGAAGCTCTACTTGCAGACCGATTTGCCCTATGCAAAAAAGAAGGGCTGGCTTCCATTGCAATGGGGGACTTTAACAGGGACATTGAATCTTTTTGCCCTGGCCCTGTAAGTGATAGCGTTCTTTTAAATGGCCTTGAAGTGCAAAGTCCTTGGTTTACTTCTTCAAATGCTTTACTTGAACCTGGAAGTTACTATTTTAACGGCCAGTGGTCTAGAATCGATAATTTCTTTGCCCTAGAGCCTGCGGTTATTGAAGACTTTGCTCCTCAGACAAATGGCCCCTGGTGCGAGGAAGAAACGTTTATTCCCAAAAAATATAAGATTTGGAATGAAAGCGGTTATAGTGATCACCTACCCATAATGTGCAGGGTGCTTTTTTAGTGCCCTTTAACTTTTGCCCTTTTCTACTATATAAAGGTATTCGGTTGTGTGGATGTTCCTGCCTTTAAGGTTGCGACTAGCCCTATAGGCGTTGTAGTCAGATTTCATAACTGTTACCTTTCCTATTTGGTTAAGCAGACTTGTCATTTCTTCCATAGGGATAAAGCCTTCGTTGTTAAAGGAAACAAGCAAAAACTTTGCTTTTATAGTAGAGACAAGGTCTAAAAATGTTTCTGCTGCATATTTTTTCTTGTTGTACATAGACCTGTTCCAGTCCTTTGGAATGCCTGAAACCTTGCTGAGCAAAGATTCATCTGGCTTTTTATAGTCAGCTATGAGGTTTAGCATAAAGTAGTTAGACCCATAGGGATGCTGGTTGTAAGGGGGATCTATGTAAGCAAGGTCAACTTCAGGGATTTTTTCACTTGACACCAGGCTGTTTGCCTCACTTTGAAAAATTGATACCTTGCTCTTGTAGGTGCTAAAAACAGGAAAGGGCAGGTCTATGCGGCCTTCAATCCTGCTTAGGGCATTTTCCCCGTTACCGCCAAATTTTCCAATGCCGGTCTTGCTGTTTTTATAAAAACCCTTAAAAACCCCTCCTGTGTTTGCGTGCACTGAAGCCTGCGATAAAAGCGGGGCTATAAAAAAGACCTTGTACTTATCGGGGACATTTTTTTCTATCAACTGTCTCATGCAGTCTATGTAGCAGGCGTTGTAGGGGGTGTAGAAACACCGCTCACCGCTTTGGATATTTAACATATCTTTGGGGGCATAGTAGCTGGAGATAAAACCTGGCAGCTTTTGAAAATCGGCAAAGGCACATTCGTCTTTGGTAAGGTATTTTTTTACTGATTTAAGACATTTTTTGTTAAGACTTTCGTGAATATTTTTAAGCTCATTTAAATCAATTTCCCTGGCATTTGAAAGATAACACTGACTGATTATGCGGCCGTAGTTTTCCATGTCATTTGCAAGCTGACTTGTGGAATATTGTTTTAAAAGGCGTGAAACTATACCGCTTCCGCTAAAAACATCAAAAGTAGAGAACCTTTTTTTTCCTAATTTTTCCTGAACAAATGAAAGTCCTTCCTGAATGAAAGTCAGTAAAGCCCTTTTGTTGCCTATGTAGGTTATAAGTTGGTCTGTCAGGTATTTTTCATTTTCGAGGGACTTTTTCAAATCCATACCTTTATTATAGCAGATTTGTCTTTTAGTGTGAACTGACTTGCTAGAAGTTTTTCCCCACCTGTGTTATACTGTAAGTCTATGTCACAAACCATAAATACTCATACAAAAGATGCAGTTTATATTCTAGATTCATACGGACTTATATACAGGGCTTACTTTGCACTTTTTTCCCACCCCCTTACAAACAGTCAGGGGCAAAACATCAGCGCCTTAGTAATTTTTTTCAGAAATCTTAAGGCTCTGCTTTCAAAATATAAACCTGGCTACATAGCCGCGGCTTTTGATAGCCGAACCCCCACATTCCGCCATCAAATGTACAGCGAATACAAGGCTACACGTGACAAAACACCCCAAGACCTGCACGATCAGGTTCCCTGGATAGAAGAAGTATTAAATTGTCTTAAAATTCCGGTTCTTAGAAAAGATGGTTTTGAAGCAGATGATATAATTGCAACTGTAGCAAAAGCTTGTCAAAGTCAGGGCCGACCCTGCAATATTTTAAGCGGAGACAAGGACCTTTTGCAGTTGGTTAGCCCAACTTGTTCTGCTATGCAGCCAGATAAGGCAAATGGAGGTTGGGAAA
>CAJOQA010000035.1 GCA_905236465.1 uncultured Treponema sp. | reverse complement strand
CCTTAAGACCTGCGATGCCAGCGAGGGCAAAAGTGAATTTTGGAAGCGAGATATAGCTTGAAAATTTTGAAAAGTCCAGGGAGGTAAAAGCAGAGTAGTCAATAACGATAAGTGCAGGATTATTAGTTACATGTCCTATAAGGGCAAAGATTGAAGCAAGAATATATCCTGCCAAGATTCCCTGAATAAAAGGAATCAGTTTTCCTATTTTGCTTCCATAAACAGAGCACATCATCGTAACAAAAAGCGTCACAAGTCCGCAGACAAGGGCAACATAAGTGCTTCCGCCAGTGATATTGCTTTTCATCAAGTCACCAATTGCATTTCCAGAAAGCGAAAGCCCTATGATTGCAACCGTCGGACCAATGATAACAGGTGGCATAAGTTTATCTATCCAACTTACACCAAAAAGCTTAACGGCTGCCGCAATGATAATGTAAACTAGCCCTGCCATAAGCGCACCGATAATCAAGCCACAATAACCTACGCTAACAGAGGCCGCCCCGCCGAAAGCGCTGAACATAGGGCCAATAAAAGCAAAAGAACTGCCCAAGAAAACAGGACTTGAGCTCTTAGTAAAAATTAAATAGACAAAAGTTCCAACACCAGCTCCAAACAATGCCGCGGAAGCCGTAAGCCCGTTTCCCACAATTGCAGGAACTGCGATTGTTGCGGCCATAATTGCCAAAAGCTGCTGAAAAGCAAACAGAATAACTTTGCCCAAAGAGGGGCGGTCTTTAATGTTGTAAACTAATTGCATAGAGCACCTTGCAACCGTGCCTGTTCTTTTAAGGCCATTGAATGTACATGCGCAATAGTGTGCATTGTCGTGTGAATATCAGCAATACTTACATGCTGAAAAATCTTGTCAAGCTGTTCTTTTGGAATTTCAGGCATTTCATAAATTTCTTTTGCCCTTTTGCAAGCCTGCATAAAATTGACATAAAGGTTTTCTTTCATTCGCGTAACTCCTTAAAATTTGGTTCAAGAGATTTGCGCGCGCATTTTAGTCACGTCACAATTTTTACTTTGGGGTGTTGCCTATATAATAGTAGATTTTTGATTAAAAGTCAACAAAGAGAAAACCCTAGACAATCTGATTTTCTTCCATTATAATAAAAGTAAATCAGGAGGAAAAATGAAACGAATTTTTACGCTATCTCTATTGCTGGCTCTAACTTGTATGCCTTTCTTCTTTTCATGCTCACTTTTAACATCGGATGAAGAATCATCTCTTTCCCTTACAATTCCATGTCCTCCCTCCGCATCAAGAGAGGCAGCTCAAGACATGATTATAGATTCATCAGAAGATGTCGCCTACCTTGTAATTCACGTAAAAGGAGATGTTATTCTCACACAGTATATAAAGACATCATTTGAAGAATGGGAGAAAGACAAAAACAAAACAATAACCTTTGACTCCATCAAAAACGGAAAGACTGTTTCTGTAGAAGCAAACATATTTTCTTATGAAGGAGGCTGGCTCTACAGAGGTACAGCATCTTCTTTTACAATAAGGAGCGGTGAAAATACAGTTAACATAAAAATGGCTTCTATAGACACCAATGATTCTGATTTTGCAGCAACAGCTTCTGTTTCCGCAGGCTACTACTTAACTGAAACAAACTCTGTTCCGCTTGTAGATATGAACAGTCAGGGAATGTTCGTATTAGATAAGGCAGGTTTCTTTGAAATTGCAGTAGGCACTAATAACCTAGAATCAATTTCTAAAGGCACTTGGTCTGGTTCTCCTGAAAAAGGAGGCACTATCTACTTAACAGAATACATTTATAGCAGCTTAGACACCTCATCAATAGGTGAATCTGCACAGTACATTGCTATAAAAGACACTGTTATTGTAACTGAACAAAATTCTATTGCAGTTACAATAAAAGATGATGGCTCTTTCTCTTTTAAGTTAAAAAATGGAGCAGTAATTACAGGAATACTCTAAAATTTTTTTTTACACTGCATCCTTCAACAAGTTTTACAGGCAGTTTTACGCTGTCTGTAAAGTCTGCTTGCTTAAGCATCTTCATTAAAAGTTCTAGTGAAACTTTAGCCCTAAGGCTGTTACTTTGGCTAACAGTCGTAAGATGGGGAAAAATGGCTTTTTTCGGCTATAGCCAATTTTACGGATTTGTTTTGATAAAAGCCCCTCTTTCGAGCTGCCCATAAACATCCTTGGCTACCCTGTTTTGTCAAGCTTTATCTTTACCTTTGACTTTGAGAACAAGCGTGTTTTTGTACGGGAATATGAAGAGTAAAAGTTTGTTTTTTTATGCAAAAATGTTAATTTTGGAATTTATAGAGTTTTTAGAGTTTTAAAATAGTATTAAAATATTGACAATAAAATAGATAAGTGCTAGCCTATGGGCAATACAAGGGAGATAAGTGTATGAAATTTGATATGAACGATTTTATTGAGCTAGATGTTAAGGCCTTGTTTGCCGTAAACGGAGGCTCAAGTTGCGGAGGAGCTGCACAGAATAAGAAAAACGCAGAGCCTTCGGCTTCAAGCCCTTCATCTCCAAAGAATCCGTCTGTTTCATACGGCGAAACTAGTGCTGTAAAAGTTTCAGGTTCTTGTAGTTCTGCTTCAACCCCGCCTAATGAGAAGAAGCCAAAGAAAGACATTTCGTATTCAAACCATACATCTGCATCCGGCTCCTGTGGAGGTGTGTCTCATGAAAACAAAGTATCTTCCCCGCAGTCTTCGTATGAATCTTCGCAAAATAAAAGTAATGAAGAAAATAGCTCCTCGCAGTCATTGCCTAATATGTCTTTTGAGGATTACTCGGATTCGGGAAAGGTAAAGACTTCCTATTCTCGTACAGAAAATGGTGTAGAGGGATCTGTTTCGATTTCAATAAAAAATGATTTTGATATAATTGGTGGTGTTAATTTGACATATGCAAAGTCTGAAGAAAGAGGTGATTTCGGTATATCTGTCAAAGGAAATCATAATGGAAGTCTTATGGATATTTCCGTGATGACAAATGAAGGAACTGTAAGCGGTGCTATTGATTCTATATCTATAGGTGGAAGAAAGTGGTTTTAAACATTAAACATGTTTTCTTTTATATGATTTTTTTATGCATATATCCCCTATGCCTTATTGCGCAGTCGTTTACTGTTCCTTTAAAATTTTATGGAAATGTTCCAATAATTACAATTGATTATCAGGAACGGAAATTGAATTTTCTTTTTGAAACAGGTACAAGCTATAATCGACTGTATAGAAGTGGTGCAGAAAAATTACTTGATGATATTTCTTTATTATATCGGACATATTACGAAGCTTACAAAGATAAGTTTATATTTACAGATAGTGAAGCTGAAATTACAGAACAACTTGATGCCTTTTTTTCAGATTTATCTACACAGTTTTATGCAAGAAATCTTCAAATTGCTAATCATACCCTTTCTGAAAAGAACTTCAGGCTTGATTTTAAAGGAAATGAAAATAAAAGTGAAATAGATGGCATAGTAATAGACGGCATTGTAAACCTGTCTTTCTTTGAAGATTTTAAAAACCTCACACTTGATTACAAAGGAAAGCAACTTATT
>CAJOQA010000034.1 GCA_905236465.1 uncultured Treponema sp. | reverse complement strand
TGGTTTTCATGTTCTTCATCTAAGATAACATTAAAATCGCAACAGTCAATTCCATTTTTTTTAACACGAGTAATTTCAGTTCTAAATCCCTTTGCAGGAATTGAGTCTAATACTGACTGTAAAAGTTCTTTATCCGCTCCTGCATCAATGAGGGCAGCAACAGCCATATCACCCGCAATCCCTGACTTACATTCAAGATACAAATCGCTCATATACTTTTTCCTTTTACGGCAAGGCGGTTTATTTGAGTAGCAATATAACCCGCCCCGTAACCATTGTCTATGTTTACTACGCTGATCCCATTAGCACAGGAATTTATCATTGTAAGAAGCGCAGAAAGTCCGCCTAGGCTTGCCCCATAGCCCACAGAAGTTGGAACAGCTATTACAGGAACGCTAACTAAACCGCCTATAACACTTGCAAGAGCTCCTTCCATTCCTGCAACAGCAATAACACAGTTAGCCTCATTCAGCATATCCCGTTTAGAAAGCAGGCGGTGGATTCCGCTTACACCAACATCATAAGCTCTTGACACACGGCTCCCCAAAAATTCAGCTGTTTGTGCAGCTTCCTCTGCTACAGGGATATCAGCTGTCCCCGCAGTACAAACTGCAATGTTACCGATAAGTTCAGTCTTCTTTTTCTGCTCACTTTGAAGGCTTATAATACGAGAAACTTCATCATACTTTGCGCTAGGCAAGGCTTTTTTTATCAGGGCAAACTGCTGCGCGCTTGCCCTTGTTCCTAGCACTTCTCCGTTCAGCTCAAAAAGCCTGATAAAAATATCTACCAGGAATTCGTCCTTTTTCCCCTGACAAAATACGGTTTCTGGAAAGCCCGTACGATTTTTTCTGTCTGTATCAAGTTTTGCAAAATCAAGTTCATCGTAGCCGCTCACTTTTGCAATACCTCATTTAGGCTTCCCATCCGGTACCCCTGCAAGTCCAAGGTGATATAAGAGAAACCCAACTCACGAAATTTTTGTATAATCAAATCCCTTTGCAAAAGCACCGTATTCAGCTCTGTTGGGGGCACTTCAATGCGGGCAAGATTTCCACCATGAAGACGGACCCTAAACTGATAAAAGCCAAGATTAAACAAAAGTTGTTCAGCCTGGTCTACCATACCAAGTTTTCTTTCAGTGATTTCCTCTCCATAGGGAACCCTGCTCGACAAGCAGGCAAAGGACTGCTTTCCCCAAGTTGAAAGCCCTAATTCTTTTGAAAGAAGCCGTATTTCTTCTTTATACAAGCCACATTCCCGCAGTGGGCTTTTTATGCCTAGTTCAGCTACAGCCTGCAAGCCCGGGCGATAATCACCGTTATCATCCATATTGCTTCCTTCACAGACTGCAGCAATATCATTTTCTTTTGCAAGCAAAAGAATCTTTGAGAATAGATTCTTTTTGCAATGATAGCACCGGTTCTTTGGATTTTGCCGGAATTCTGGTATTGCAAGTTCATTGGAATCAATTACAATCTGCCTTATCCCCTTACTTTTACAAAAGTCTGCGGCCTCATCAGCTTCTCTCTTTGGAAAAGTAGGAGATGTAGCTGTAATTGCTATAGCCTTATCTGCTAAAACCTCATGTGCCACAAAAAGTAAAAATGTTGAGTCTACACCACTAGAAAAAGCTACGGCGACACTTTTTAGGGAACGTAAATATTCACGGAGGGCTTCTAGCTTTTTATGCAATTCATCTGACATCTATTCAAAACTCCTACATTCTTCAAGCAGGGAAATAATAGGCAGATGTTGAGGACAAGCTTGCTCACACTGACCGCATTTTACACAGTCACTAGCTTTTCCGCTTGTTGCTGTTACAATCGTATACTTTTGCCTTCCGCCATCCCTACTTTTATTTTTCTTTTCATCATTGGCAACTGCAAAAATATCAGGAATAGGAATATTCATGGGGCAACCACCTGTACAGTAGTGACAGGCAGTACATGCAATTGACTTATCTTCATTGAGGGCAGCTTGTGCTGCTGCAATCACCTTTTGCTCATCATAAGAAAGCGGCACAAAGTTTCTCATGTATGAAAGGTTGTCTTCCATCTGTTCCATGTTGCTCATGCCAGAAAGAACTGTGATGATGCCGTCCATACTAGCCGCATAGCGGATTGCCCAACTTGCATTAGACAGAGCAGGATTTGACTTCTTAAAAAGTTCCTGAACTTTGGGAATTGGATTTGCAAGGGAGCCCCCCTTAACTGGTTCCATAACAGTAATTGATTTTCCATGCTTACGGGCTACTTCATAGCAGGCACGGCTTTGTACACCTGGATTTTCCCAATCTGCATAGTTTATCTGCAACTGAATAAAATCAACATCCGGATGTAAAGTTAAAATTTCATCTAGCAAAGCTGAATCTGCATGAAAAGAAAAACCGTAGTATTTTATCAATCCTTTTTCTTTTTGTTCTTTTACAAAATCCCAAATATGGTATTCATCATATTTTTTATAATTTGACCTTTGCAGGGCATGAAGCAAATAATAGTCAAAATATCCTGCCCCTGTGCGCTCAAGGCTGGTATAAAATTGTTGCTTAGCGCTAGCTTCATCGTGGCACTGAAGCCAGGCACAAAGTTTTGTACAAAGCGTAAACTTTTCACGGGGATACCTGTCAACAAGAGCAGCTTTTGCAGCACGTTCTGATTCTCCATTGTCATACACATAGGCTGTATCAAAATATGTACCACCAGCTTCAATAAAAGAGTCAACCATCTTGCTGACATAAGAAATATCGATTGCCCCTGTAGCAGTTTTAGGGAGTCGCATTAAACCAAAACCTAGCTTAAAAATATCCTTTCCAAAATAATCTGGCATACCGCATTAAACCTCTATATTAGTATAAGGGCAAAACTAATAAAAGTACAATAAAAATTTCACAAAGTGCCATGCACTCTACGCATAGTAATTTTTAGCGTCAGTTAAAGTTTTTTTCTAACCACTTCATCCTGTCTTCGCACCACTTTAATAAGTAATCAACCTCATCTTTATAGCTTATACGGTCTTTATACCCTGGCGCATTAGGCCACTGCCTATAACCAAAACGCTGCCAGATTTTATCATCAAGATTACAAGCAGCTTCCATTTGCTCTGCTAAAGACCTAAGCAAAAGCAGGCTTTGCTCAAGGCTTACGCTACATTCTTTCCACCGCTTAGCAACAGAATCTTTAAATACCGGATCTTCAAAAAGCCTTTTGAACCACCGTCCTGTATTTATATAAAAGCCTTCTGGTTCCCTACAGTCTGAATCATTATTGTTTCCAAAACTTATATCGTAGTCCCAAAACGGCCCCATATAAAATTTATCCTCTTCTTCTTTCCACCGAATGTAGCAGGAATTTCTCATGCGACCATCAGGATTTTTTGCAAACTCATTTAAAAGATACCAGTCAACAAAAGAATCAATATCAGCATAAGCCTTCCAGCCTTTTTCCTCTGCTAAAAAATCAGCTGAATAAAGGATGTCCTCAAAAGCCTTAAGCTTATCCTCTGCCCTCTTATAATAGTCAGGCTCTTTTCCGTCTTTTTCCCTAAGGCTTATGTCTATTCCCTGCTTGCTGGTAAAATTCCAGATTCTATTTTGCCGCTGCCCGTAACGCTCATTTGCTTCCGCCAAAAAAGAATCGCCATCCGAAAGCTCAACCCGTCCTTCTCCAATCTCTGCCTTTTCCATAAAACCGTAAAGCCCTAAAATTTTTCCATTTAAAATAAAAACTATGAACTGCGTCTTTGGGCTCCAGCCACACGAATTAAAAACATGAGCCCCCAAGTAGTAGGCAAAAACATTTCTTAGCGATGTCTTGTCTGTAACGTTGGCCTGCAAAACCCATTTATTAGCCAAAGCCATGCCAAAGGGGGAAATCGGATCAGCTGTTTTTAATAAGTAAGACCTTTTATTTGTGTCAAATGTTGTCCAAGTAGAATTTCCCCTTCCCCGAATTTTACAAGAACCGGAAAGATTTTTTTTATCCTGTAGTAAGAGGGTAAAAGTAGCTTTTTTATAGTCCTCACGGTTTTTCACGGCTTTATACCCTTCAGTCTCAACTGAAAGAACCGGTAATCCCAGCCCCATAAAACCGTTTTGCACTTTTTCTTTCTCTGAATTTGCTTTCAAAAAAACAAGAAGCATTGAAGAAAAGGCTAGGAAAAAAACTAGGCTAAAGGCTAAAGAAAAGCGGCGGACTTTCATGTAAAAAGTATAGCTTTTTTAGAATGAAGTGACAAGGTGGATTAGCACATTGACACGCTTTATTTTTTTAGGGATAATATAAAAATGTCTGCAAAAAAATTCCGCCATGAATTCAAGTATGTTTCTCCTGAGTATATACTCCTTGAGCTAGAGCAAAGGGTAAAATCAGTGCTTGACTTAGACAGACACACAGGACCTGCCGGATTTTATAATATACGCAGCATTTATTTTGACGACATCTACAACACCTGCTACCTTGAAAATGAAAATGGGACTGACCCCAGAGAAAAATTCCGCATAAGAATTTATAATCGTAACAGCGAAAGAATTTCTTTAGAGTTAAAAAGAAAGGAAAGGGGAAAATGCCTTAAAAGTTCAACTCCGTTAAGCCTTGACTTCTGCAAGGAAATTATGGAAGGGAAAATTCCACAAGTAAAAGACGAATACCCTTTTTTAGTAAAAAAACTTATCATGCAAATGCAAGCTTTTGCCCTAAGGCCTGTTGTTATAGTTGAATACGACAGAATTCCCTTTATTTGGAAAGAGGGGAATGTTCGCATAACATTTGATCGCAATATTCGCAGTGGTAATATAATAGAAGATTTTTTCTCTGAAGAACTTGCGGCTAGGCCCATCATGCCTTTAGCCACAAATATGATAGAAGTAAAATTCGATGAATTTCTTCCTGATTTTATAAATGAGCTTTTACAGACTAACCGTCTTGAGCAAACAGCATTTTCTAAGTATTATTTATGCCGTAAATATAGCATATTGGGGGCACCTCATGTCTTTTAAGGATATATTCAAGAACTCATTTTTACAGGGATTTTCCCGTTTCGATATGTCGCCGACAACAATAATTGTTGCCATGACAATTTCATGTCTTTTTGCAATCTACATTTTCTTTGCTTACAGGCTGCTGACTAAGAAGACCTTCTATTCAAAGACATTTAATATTTCTTTGGCAGCAGTTACCGTAATAACCACTTCAATAATAATTACCATACAATCAAGCGTAGTTATTTCTTTAGGTATGGTTGGTGCCCTTTCTATTGTACGTTTCCGTACTGCCGTAAAAGAGCCAATGGATCTTGCCTTTTTATTTTGGGCCATAAGCACTGGCATTATCTGTGGAGCAGGGCTTGCAGAAATTGCATGTGTACTTGCTTTTGTGCTTACAATTGCAATTTTTGCCTTAGATAAGATTCCAGTAGGCAAAGCCCCCCTTATTCTTATGGTAAGCGGCCAAGGCTACGACTTAGAAGATGCCGTAATCCTTGAAGTAAAGAAATACTGCAAGTATTTTACAGTAAAGTCTAGAAGCCTTTCTAACAATAGAACAGACCTTGTAATAGAAGTACGCACAAAAGACGCTGGCCCTTTGGTAAAGCAAACCGCCGCTATTTCTGCCGTAACATCATGCAGCCTCCTTTCCCACGACGGTGAGGTCACGTATTAGGAAAAACATTTTCCCTAGCATTTTTCCATATCCCGTGTTATACTTTTAAAGTAATTACTTCTACTTAGGAGATTTTATGCAGGTAAGGAAACTATTAGCTATATTTTCTACTCTTGTCTCTGTCTGCCTATTGGTGTCATGTCCTAAAAAGGATCCCGCTCCCAAACTTATTGTAAATGACGATACAAAATATATAACACTAGCCCTTAGGTCAGGGATATATTCTGACGTAATAGAGAGATGTCTGCCCTATTTTGAAGTAGAAAACAATGTTCAGTGCACGGTACTTGAGCTTTCAGAAGATGCCCTTCATGCAAAAGTAGCAGGGGCTGCCTCTTGCAAAAAAGAAGATGCCTTTGAGTTCTGCATGGTTGACGGCTCTTGGATGGCAGAATGTATTGCAAAAGAAGCCCTTCTATGCCTTTCAGATTTTGGCTATAGCCTTGACAAGGATATAATTCCTGCTACAACAAAAATATGTTATTCAAATAAAAAACTATACCTTGCTCCCTACTATGGTAACGTAACAGTTCTTTTATACAATAAGCCCCTTCTAAAATTTACAGGCTACAAGGCAGAAGACATTCATTCCTTAGACGACATTTATGATATTTGCAAAAAAGCACAAAAAAGCCGCAACTTAGGCTTTATGTACAGGGGAGACACAAACAACAATATAGTAGTTGACTTTTTACCAATACTACTTTCTTTTGGCGGTTGGGTTGTTGATGAAAACAATGAGCCTACCGTAAACACTGAAGAGTTCAAGTCGGCTCTGAGCTTCTACAAGGATTTAATATCTACAGGAAAAAATGATTCTAAAGACCATGTAATTATGGCTATTGCAAACGGAGCAGCCGCTATGGGGGTTGCTTGGCCTGGCTGGTATACGCCAAGCAAAAAATCTGCGGCTGACTATATAGCCCTTAACGGAAAAGTACACAAAGACAGTCCCTTACAAAACGCCAACGTTTATGGAGTCTGGACAATTGGGGTCCCCTCTTGCAGCAGAGAGCCAGAGCTTTCCGCGAAGCTAGTATCTTTTTTAATGGATGCCCAAGTGCAAAAAAAGACAGTTGCTTTTGGTGGGGTTCCATGCAGGTATTCTTGTTTACGAAACCAGGAAGTGTTACAAAAGTTCCCCCAATATTTAGCAGTTTGCTCTGCCTTGGAAGGCGGTATATACCGGCCAATAATGGAAAACTGGTCAGATTTTTATACAATCTTGGGTCAAGAAATGAAAAAGATTATTGAAGGAAAACTTTCGGTAGAAGAAGGTTTAGCCATTGCTCAGGCAAGGCTTGAGGAGGAACTGTGACTTTAACCAATTTTTTATACTACGGATATGATAAAAAGACAAGGAAAGAAAGTCTGGATCTGATAAAATCAACTAATAGGACTCATGCAGCTATCTTAAATTTCTGGTTTCTCGCCCTTATGGCTGTTATAAGTTTTTTTTCTCATAATGAGATGTTCTTTGTAGACAAGAATAACGAACTTTTTTATTTATTCTACTTTTGTCTTTCTTTTGCATACGGCTTTTGTATGTTGTTTTTTTCAACATTTACAAAAAAACACGCCATCGGCATGGCCTACTTGAATATGATAATGCTAATATCATTTGGTGTACTTTCTTCAACCTTGCAACCATACATGGCTGGCACAATTACTTTGGTTATGATTGTACTTGTTGCTGT
>CAJOQA010000033.1 GCA_905236465.1 uncultured Treponema sp. | reverse complement strand
AATAACAGTCTGAAGGCTGTCTTCGTCCAGATCGTCAATCATCGCGTATGCTTCCTGTCTCAATGTCATATTTTCCGCCGCCTTTCTTCTGCTCCGCTTTTTCTATTAAAGTTACCTTTTTGTATTTTAACAGATTTTCCATGACTGTGCAACAGAAAATTTTTCCGGCAGTCCTACTCTGCTCTTTATATTCCAAATTCATAAGAAACCCGGTTGGAAAAATCCAGCCGGATTTTCCATTTGTTCTAATTGAGAGCAAATTAGACAAGTATATTTTTAACTACATGATCAACCCATTTTCACGCAAATAGCCAATAAACAAGTGAATCATTTTCTTAGTCCTTATTTCAATGTCCGCTTCGGTAAAGTCTTTTTTCGCGTGAATCAAGTCAAGTAGTTCTTGAATCTTTGTGCCTAACTTGTACGTTTTTCTTGCACGAAATCCAGTGTAGTATTTTTCCTTGTCCTGAAAACGATAATCAGATGCCCGGATATTAATTCGCTTTTCTAAAAGCGCTTTATTTCCGAGCGCTTCAAGATTTTTTTCATTTTTTAATGACTTTTCTTGCAATTGACGATTTTTAGCAAAAATATGCTCAATCTCAAAGACACTTTCAATAGAAAGCAACTCCTGCTTTTCGTCCTGAAATGCCCACCACGCAAGGAATGCCTTTGTAATAGGTCTCCCATTATTGAAACTGAAATTCCAGAACATGTTCCTAACCACTTGTTCATCAAAACAAAACCCATTAAAGCTAACGGGTTTATCGGTAACAATGTTGATCATTTCAGCATAAACAGGAGTACGGAGTACATTAACACCTGGATTTACAACGGCATACGTCCAAATAAACGCTATAATTTTGTTCAGAAACGAACAAAATTTTTCATCATCAAGATAGCCATCGGCATCTTTATAATGCATATAATATACGGACACAAAGTATGTCCACATACTGTTAGGAGCATAATGTAGTACAAACAGACAACGCAACACAGATTCAGAGAACTTATCCGAATCCTGATTAGATACGTCTCTCCAGAAATTCGCAAGAACTCGCAAATTTTCAAAAGTCGATTCTTTTTTTAAGAGGCTGTATCCGTTCTTTTCGTAAAACTTACGAAGAGCTTCCGTAGTAGAATTTTTATTCCCTAATTTTGCCCGCTCGTAATACATATATCTGGTAAAAAGTTCATCCATAGGAGTACCAGAAATAGGGCGGAAAATTTTTTCGCACAATTCTTCCAGATCTTTCCATTTTTGGATAAACTCTTCTTTCTTACCCTTAGAGGCAAAAAACTTATAGAGCTGTGCCTTGAAAATATCAGCATCAGAGAGAGGTTTGCCTCTGTCGTTTAAGGTTGAAAAAATCCGAAGGGCTGTATCCTGTGATTCTGCTTCAATAGGCAATAGGACGCAGTTATTAAGGATTCTGGTAGGCAAATAAGAAAAATAAGCAGGATATTCTTCCAAAAACTCATCAATTTTCTTCTGGAAGAAAATGTAGTTTTCCGTATAATGATTTTGACTTCTTTTTTTCTCATCTGCTTTACCGGTTCTTAAGATACTCAGAAATTCATCTTTTTCAGCCTCTGTAGCTACCTCTGAGTCGATCTTTAATGCAGACTTGTCAGGATTGTCAAATTCATCAGTTTTCCAGATGCATTGTTCAATATTTTCACGGGTCTTACGTGAATGTTCATCTTTCATACTATTGCCATATTTAGTATAAAAGGCACGCAATAATAACATCAACGTTGTCAAACGTTGTTGTCCATCAATGATTTCCAGCTTATTATCTTTGTCTCCATTCTTGAATATAACAATAGGACCCAGAAAATACTCATCACTATTGCTGTTGAATTTGCTATAGTCATCGTCAGGAAAAGCAAAATCGAAAATATCTTGCCATAACGTTTGACATTCTTCCTTTTCCCAAGCATAAGGACGCTGATAATCAGGAATCAGAAAGTCCGCTTTTTTGTCTCCGAAAAGTTGCTTAATGGTTTTTCTATCAACGACCAGCTTCGACATATCTACCCTCCTTTCCATAGCATAAAAATATAAACCGCATTTTACAAATAAAATACAACTTTATATCTTCATGCAGAATATCAAGAAAAAACCCTTGGAATCCCCGACGGGTCCAAAGGTTTTCAATTGGAGGTGACACCCGGATTTGAACCGGGGAATCAGGGTT
>CAJOQA010000032.1 GCA_905236465.1 uncultured Treponema sp. | reverse complement strand
TTAGTGCAGTTCTGTCAACTGCACTAATGGTATACCATTAGTGCGCGCGGAGCGCGAGCGGTGCATGGTCAGAATTTTGGTAAGTCACGGTATAAGCTGTTTTTCTACTCCCACTTCAAATTTCCCGTTGTCAAAAAGACTAAAATCATTTACAATAAACAAATATAGCCAAAAGCTATTATCTTTCGTAAACAGGAGATTCCTTATAATGGTCATTAAACCAATGATTCGCAGTAATATCTGCATAAACGCACACCCAATAGGATGCGCAAAAGAAACAGAAAGACAAATCAACTACGTTCGCTCTCAAAAATCAAAAAGAGGAATAAAATCAGCAAAAGAAGGCGGTCAGGGACCAAAAACCGTTCTTGTGCTCGGTTGCTCAACAGGATACGGACTTGCTAGCAGAATCAGTGCAGCTTTTGAATATGGGGCAGACACAATAGGTGTTTCTTTTGAAAAAGAAGCTCGCGAAACAAAAGGCGGAACTCCAGGCTGGTACAACAACCTTGCATTTGATAAAGCAGCAGAAAAAGAAGGCCTTAAATACATAACACTAAACGCAGATGCCTTTGCAGACGAAACACGTGCAAATGTAATAGAAAAAGTAAAATCTTGGGGAAAGAAATTCGACCTCATCATCTATTCGCTTGCAAGCCCTGTCCGCACAGATCCGGACACAAAAGTCCTCTATAAATCAGTAATCAAGCCAATAGGAAACGTCTACGCTGGTGCCTCTCTAGACATGATGACGGGAAAAATAACCCAGGCAGAAACACAACCTGCTGTAGGAGATGAAATTGCAAACACAGTAAAGGTTATGGGCGGTGAAGACTGGCTTAGGTGGATTAAGCAGCTCAAAGAAGCAGATGTCCTTGCTCAAGGTTGCAGAACCCTAGCCTACTCTTATATCGGACCACAGCTAAGCCATGCAATCTACCGTGACGGTACTATCGGCGAAGCCAAAAAGGATTTGGAAAAAACAGGTCGCCAGATTGATTCTATTCTCAAAGAAATAGGCGGGGCAGCATACGTAAGTGAAAACAAGGGTCTTGTTACCCGCTCTTCAGCTGTAATTCCTATAATAACACTGTATTTAGGTGTTTTATTCAGAATTATGAAAAATAAGGGTACCCACGAAGGTTGCATAGAGCAGATGGAACGCCTTTTTGCAGAAAGGTTGTACACAGGAGACAACTCATCTGCTGGCACAGTTCCTGTAGATAGTGAAAACAGAATCCGCATTGACGATTGGGAACTTGATCCTGCTGTTCAGGCAGAAGTTGATAAGGTAATGCCTAACGTAACAGAAGACAATGTCGCGGAATCTACAGATTTAGATCAGCTCCGTCACGACTTCCTTGCCATAAACGGCTTTGATGTAGAAGGCGTAGACTACGAAAAAGACATCACAGACTTTACAAAAATAGACTAGTCACACCTACCTTCAAACAAGATGGCTGTTGAACTAGGCTTCGGCAACCATCTTGTTACTTTTTCATAGCTTATGTGTTAAAATAATATGGAGTTAGGTTGCAAACCTATATCAACCAAACTCAGGAGGTAAACTATGAATCGTTTTAAGTTTATTTTTATTTCTACTTTCTTACTTTTAAGCACAGCTCTTTCAGCATTTGCCTACTCTTCAGATGATGCAATAGTACAGTATGTAGGTTCTTACACAAAATACAACTTTACAAAAGAATGGAGCAATCAATCTTCGGTAAAGGACGGTCTTAGCAATCTTATAGCTTTTTCTGATTTTCAAGTTGTTGATCAGGCAAATTTAAGCTCAGAAGCACATGAAGCCCTTTCTTTCGCAGAAAGTAATTTAAAAGGCTACGATACTAGCGACAACAACGTTTACATGAGCATAATAACAAAAGAAGTTGGAAAAAAAGGAACAAAAGGCTGGATAATTCTAACCCACTGCTCTTCAGCAGAAGGCTTCAGCAACTATATCTATTCCTTTTCTGAAAACTAAAAAAGTGACCATTCATACCTTAGCAAAAATCGCAGGGCAGCTCTAGCTGCCCTTTTGCTATACAGCCCCTGAATAAAAGTTTAGGGTAACAGATGTTTGTTGTTCTAGAACGAAGCATCAATTGTAAACATAATTCCTAAAAGAACCGTAGGCTTATCAGAGGTAGAAGTAACTGTAAAATTATTATATGATACTGACTGGTTGCCATAAAAAATGGGGGCTAAAAACGTTACATTTGCATAAGGTAAGCCAGAAACACTGACACTTGGAATAACAGAACCGCATCGGTCTTCTATATCATGATACCACTGTATCGTAGGAGAAAAGCGACTTCCTAACATCTTCCTCCATTGAAGAGTAAAGGCTACATTGTTTGAAAAACGATTCTCACTTTCATCTTTATCAAGCATATTATTGTAGGTATATTGGTACTCGGCTAAAAAACCTATCTTTTCAGGTGCTGTCCAAATACGTCCTATTCCACCTACAAACTTTGCATAAGAAAAATCCAACGGGTCGGATTTGGGTAAATGGGCCTTACCCCAGGCTGTAAGATGAAAATTAAGCAAATCCCCCGTTATCTGAGCACCAACAGCAGGATCCATATACTCAGAATTAGGGCAATCTTCACTTCCACCACTTTCCTTGTAATCTGGCCAAGTGCGGGCAAAAACATTAAAAGCAAATCCCTTTATTGGGTATTCCAAAGATAAGCCATAAGAAACGTAAGCAGGGTCGATTTCATCTGATTTTATGTATTTTGCCAACATCTGCAACTGACCATGCCGTATTGGGATAGTAGCTATTGCATAGAAGGGGTGCGAAGAACTTGTATTATCATCAGCTTCCTCATCATCATTGTCAGTATCAAAAATAGAAACATCAGTAATATCACCTCTTTTATCATCAAGAACATTTGTATCAAAAAGATGTGCATTGCCCCAAGTTATATTTGTACGCCCCGCCGTAACATAAAGACGATTCATCATAATGTAGTCAAAGTAAAAGGTATCTAAAACAAAGGCCATCTTAGGGAATTTTACATAACCTTCAGCCCTTATGCAAAGATCACTAGAAGGTCTTGCTGTAGCCCCCAGTGTACCCTTAAAATAGGCATAAGGCCAATGATCTTCTTCAGGGTAACACTGCTCTACAAAGCCTAACTTTGCATTTATGCTGCTATTTAGTTTAAATATAGGGGAAATCTCAACCGCGGTCTGTTTAGGTAATTCTGTAGAAGTAGCTTCTGTTCCTGTAGTATCTTCTGCTTCTTCAAACAAAGAATCCAAATCATCCATATCGTTTGAAGAATCACTACCATTAATTTCATCTAGCATATCAGCATTTGCAGGGTTTTGGGCTATTGCAGGAATTAATACAGAAGTAGCCAAAAGCCCCACAAAAATCAATTTTCCCAAAGAAGATACTTTTTTCATTAGCTTATCTTACTATTAATTGCTCATCATTTCAATATATTTTTTAGTATAAACGGTATCGCTTTGCTTAGCAAAAGACACATTTGTAATCGTAACCTGTGTCTTTTCATACTGCATCTTACCTTCTATCTTCTTGCCACGCAAGTTATCAACAATCAGCATCTTGTCGGGAACAGACTTGTCTCCGTACTTTTGGTAAGAAGGAATAGCGGTCGTTCGTAAAAGCTGACCAGAAAGGCTGTAATCTTCCTTCTTACGGACAAGACCATCTTCTTCTGTAACCCAAAGTTTTACTATAGGATAATCCGCATCTTTTGTCTTAGCCTTAAGTTCAAAAAGTACGCAATTTAATTTACCAAGCTGAACTTTTGAAGCTTTTTCAATAGAATAATCCTTGCTATAATGCTGGGGAGTAAAATCTGAAGTGTTGGCATTTGACCCCTGAAAGCGATCGTGGGCACTTGTAAAGACAAACTGCTTATCAGAAGGGTCATAGTACCAAATGCTATTATTAAACTGGACATACCCTTTACCCTTATCTTTTTCAGGACCGGTAATAATAATTGTATAGGAAGATGTTGAATCCCTTCTGTACATTACAGCTGAAAAAGTAGATTTTCCGCTTCCAGGCTTATCCTGAACAAGTGTATAATTTGCAAAGAAATCTCCGGCAAATGAAGTAGATTTATCTGTCTTCTCGAGAAGAGCTTTAGCAGCTGAACCTGAATAGGGCTCATCAGCAAAAGAAAAGACAGGGACTATAGAAAGCAATGTTAAAACAAATAAATTTCTCAATTTCATAACAAACTCCTTATGCAGTAGTTGCTAAAGCCCCAACAGGGCTTATATGAACGATGTTTCGAATGGTAAACAACACAGAAAGCAAAGTTGTTACAGATATAAAAACAAGAAGTCCAAAACATTTTACAAAATCAAAATGGGGAAGAAGCCTTCCATCTTGTAAAAAAAGGTCAAATGCAGGTATAAAAGAAAAATCAAAGCG
>CAJOQA010000031.1 GCA_905236465.1 uncultured Treponema sp. | reverse complement strand
TTAGGTTCAGTGGGACTTACAGCCCTTTATATAGCCTTAAAACTTAGAAAAGATTCATCTATTCCTATTTTTGTTACGGGACTAGACTTTTCTTTTTCTGCCGGCAAAACACATTCCTATTTTGCACCTGCAGGAAAAAGGCCCTTCTATAAGTCATCACGGCTGAACCCTTACGGTAGCTATGACGCTGCTTTTTCTGAAAATGCAAAAAGTCTAATGGGCAAACAGGGAGAAAAAGTATATACAAATGTAGCAATGCTTTCGTACGCAGAAAATTTCAATGCCCTGTTTGCAAAAGTCCACAATATTTTTGATATTGGGAAAAGTGGCATTCCCCTTTGCCTACAGCAAGCAAACATAGAAATGCTTTCCTACCCCTCTAGTGAAAATCAAAACGCTTGCCCCCAAAAGCAAGAAGTCTTTTTTGAAAAGGGGAAAATTCAAGACTATTTAGAAGAAGAAAGGCAGGCACTTGAACAAATAAAGGATTTACTTTCATCAGGAGAAAAATCTTCTTTTAGGGATAAAAATGTAACTTTAAGCGAACAGCTAGAAAAGCTCCTTTTGCCCAGAGACTACCTTTACTTGCATTTTCCTGATGGCTACAAGTTCAGCCTAGATCCAGCCTTTTTACGGAGGGTCAGGGCCGAACTTGATGTTTTTCTAAGAATTCTAGGGAAGTAACCTTCTATTCTTCTTTTTCCTTAAGAACTGCAAGGAAAGCCGACTGGGGCAGTTCAACATTACCAGCCATAAGCATACGCTTTTTACCAGCCTTCTGTTTTTCAAGCAACTTCCGCTTACGGGTTACGTCTCCCCCATAGCACTTAGCAAGAACGTCTTTTCTTACGGGGTTCACAGTCTCACGAGCAATTATCTGACTGCCAATTGCCCCCTGTATAGCGATTTTAAACTGTTGCCTAGCAATCTCCCCCTTTAGGCGGTCACAAACCTGCTTTGCCCGCTCAACTGCATTTTGCCTAAAGCAAAGCTGGGCCAAGGCATCTACACTTTTTCCATTAATCAGGATATCAATCTTTACAAGGTCGGTTGGCCGATAATCAATAACTTCATAATCAAAAGAAGCATAACCCCTGCTATAGGATTTAAGTTTATCATAAAAATCAAAAAGAACTTCTGCCAGGGGCATCGTATAAGTCAGCTCAACCCGTTTTTCATCTAGGTATTGCATATTATTCTGCTCTCCCCTCTTCATTCTGCAGAGTTCCATGATAGAGCCCAAATATTCAGCAGGAGTTATTATGGAAGCCTTAATATAAGGCTCCTCGCTTTTTTCAATCTTTCCATCCGGAAAATCAGAAGGATTATCAACATAAATTTCTTCATGCCCCTGCTGTCTTACCTTATAGCGAACGGAGGGAGCTGTAAAGATGACAACTTGATCAAAATCCCTTTCTAACCTTTCTTGAATAATTTCCAAATGCAAAAGTCCCAAAAAACCACAGCGGAAACCATTTCCTAATGCTAAAGAATTATCCTTTTCATAAACAAGGGAAGCATCATTTAGTTTAAGTTTTTCCATGCTTTCCTTTAGTTCTTCATAGTCATTTGAATCTATAGGATAGATAGAAGAAAAAACTACGGGCTTTACATCTTTAAATCCAGGAAGGGCTTCTTTAGCTGGATTTGTTGCAGAAGTAACGGTATCACCAACTTTTACATCAGAAACTGTTTTTATGCCGGCAATAATATAACCTACATCGCCAGCTTCAAGAATACCCGTTTCTTCAAAATTAATCTTAAAAATTCCAACCTTTTCAACCTTGTATTCAGTTCCATTGCTCATAAACCGGATGCTATCTCCAGTTTTTACACGGCCATCTACAAGGCGAATATGAACAACAACACCCCTGTATTCGTCATAGTTGCAGTCAAAGATTAAAGCCTTAAGGGGAGCTGCAGGATCTCCTTTTGGCGGAGGAAATTTAGTTACAATAGCCTCCATCAGGTCATCAATTCCCTCCCCTGTCTTTGCGCTTACAAGGCAGGCATCAGAAGAATCAAGCCCCAAATCATGATCAATTTGTTTTTTCACCCCTTCCACATCAGCAGAAGCTAAATCTATTTTATTTACCACAGGAACAATGGTTAAATCTTGTTCCATAGCCATATACATATTGCTTACAGTCTGGCTTTCAACCCCTTGGGTTGCATCTATAAGCAATAGGGCACCTTCACAAGAAGCGATTGCCCTGCTGACTTCATAAGAAAAGTCAACATGTCCTGGTGTATCTACAAAATTCAGTTCATAATCATTACCATCTTTTGCATGATAGGGAATTGTAACTGCCTGACTTTTTATTGTAATGCCCCGTTCCCGCTCTATATCCATGCTATCCAAAATCTGATTCTTCATTTGCCGCTCTTCGATAATACGAGCTTTCTGAATCAGTCGATCGGCAAGAGTTGATTTTCCGTGGTCAATATGTGCTGTAATACAAAAATTGCGCTTGAATTTTAAATCTGTCATAGAGCCTTACTATAACATACAAAAGGATTTTAAACAAGGCTCCCATATCAAATAGCTATC
>CAJOQA010000030.1 GCA_905236465.1 uncultured Treponema sp. | reverse complement strand
TGCTTGCCTTAAGCCACAAATCTTACCGACAGAAGCCCCTGTTCCACCGCCAAAGTTACCGCTTTTTACTTCAGCATTTTTTTCTGCGTCAAGACAAGCATCATACCCCATCTGAATATCGGGCCTTACCTTGCTGACTGCGCTTAAATCAAATATGCAGGACTGGGGCACTATGGGGACAACCCCCTTCCCTATCTTGTACCCCATTTCCCTTTCTTCTAAATAGCGCATTGCTCCGCTTGCAGCTTCAAGCCCATAGGCAGACCCCCCTGAAAGCAAGAGGGCTGTAACGGACTGCTTGTAGGCTAAGGGGGTAAACAAAAAAGATTCACGGGCAGCGGGACCACCTCCGCTGATGTCTATGCCGCAGCTGTTTGCCCTGTCAAAAACAAGGGCCGTAACTCCGGTCATGGCATCAAAGTTCTGGGCATTACCAAAGCGGACCCCCTCAATTTCGCGGATATCGATTTTTTTTAGCTCTTGTTCAAACATTTTATTTTTCCATCAAATTTACAATTTCATCAAAAATACAGGCGGCTGCCTGGCCCTTAGACATAAGGGGCAATTCTTTTACACCGGAATTTGAAATCAGGGTGATGACGTTTGTATCAACGGCAAAACCTGCCCCTTCAGTCTTTATGGAATTTGCGCAGATTAAATCAGCATTCTTTTTCTTAAGCTTCGCCTTAGAGTTTTCAATGAGATTTTCTGTTTCCATTGAAAAACCGCAGATAAATTGCCCATTTCTCTTGTTTTTTCCAAGAAAAGCAAGTATATCTTCTGTGCGGCAAAGATGTAGCATCAAGGAATCATCTGATTTTTTTATTTTTTGGTCAGCAACTCTTTCAGGTGTATAGTCAGCAACGGCGGCGGCCTTTACAATTATATCGCTTTGGGGGGCATACACTTTTACCGCTTCTGCCATTTCAGCTGCATTAGTAACTTTTATAAGATCTACCCCTATAGGCTTTTCTAAGTTTACGGGACCACTGACTAGCGTAACTTCAGCCCCCCGCATAGCCGCCTCTTTTGCAAGTGCATACCCCATTTTTCCTGAAGAATGGTTGGTTATAAAGCGAACAGGATCTATTGCCTCTTGGGTAGGACCTGCTGTTAGCAAAACTTTTTTTCCAGATAAATCTTTGTTCTTGCTATAAAGGGCAAATTCAATATATTCAAGCATTTTTTCTGCTTCAGGTAGCTTTCCCCGTCCGCTATCACCACAGGCAAGTCTTCCTTCAGCACTTTCAATTATCGTCATGCCGTAGGAAGCGCACTTTTTTATGTTGTCCTGTGTTATAGGATTTTCTAGCATAGCTGTATTCATTGCAGGGGCAATCAGCTTGGGGCAAGTGCTTGCAAGAAAAGTCGTAGTCAGCATATCGTCAGCTATGCCATTTGCGACCTTTGCAATTACATTCGCAGAAGCAGGGGCAATAATAAAGACATCAGCTTTTTTAGCAAGACTTACATGTTCCACCTTAAATTCAAAGTTACGGTCAAAGGTGTCTACGCAGCACTTGTTGCCAGTTAAAGTTTCAAAAGTAATGGGGTTTATTATGTTGCAGGCATTACGGGTCATAAGGACATGGACTTCAGCCCCTTCTTTTACCAAAAGACTTGCAAGGTTTGCAGCCTTGTAGGCAGAAATACTGCCTGTTACGCCTAAAAGAATACATTTGTTTTTTACCATGCTTAGATAATAGCACACAGTTCTTCTATTTTCTACTGGTATATCGAAAGCTGCATGGGTCTAGAAAAAAAATTATACTTGTGCTATATTTTAAGACAAACTACACTTTTGAGGTCTTTTACATGAAAAAGATTGTTACTGTAACTACAAATGAAAGGGTTATTAAAACAGTAAAAAAATCATGCGAGCTCTTTTCAGCTTTTTTCAGCTCAGAGATTTTCGGGAACACTGACACTGCTATTTCATACATCAATTATGAAATGCCAGAAATTAAAGTTCTTGACTACACAAGCACAGACCTTGATTGCGTGAAAATTCTTGAAACAATAAATAGCGACCCCTGGCTTCACTATGGCGGAATAATAGCAATCTGCAAGAATGCGGACCACGTAAAAAAACTTGAGGACTTAAAAGACAACAACATGCTTACCGTGCAGAAGCTAGACGACTTTGAGCGACACTTTTCCCGCATACTGCGCATTCTTTACCAAAACCAGCAGTTTTTATACACGAGGGGAATGCAGGACATCATAGGCGGGCAAGAATCAGGGCTTTTTATCTGCAACAATGACCCCATGGACATCCGCTTTTACACAAACTTTTTAGTCTCCTACCTCTACAACACCAACAGAATTTCAGATGATGACCGGTATAGCCTGCATATAACATTGATGGAAATGCTGACCAACGCACTTGAGCACGGCAACCTGGAGATTACATATAGGGAAAAGACCGAATGGCTTTTAAAAGGCGGCGACATGCTAGACCTGATTGCCAAGCGGAGGGCTGAACCCAAATACGCAGACCTTAAAATCCACATATCCTACGCTATAGGAAAGTCAGTGAGCGCATTCAGAATAAAAGACGAAGGTGAAGGCTTTGACTGGCGGGCTATGATGAACAAAAAGGATGATCTTGACGCTCACGGCAGGGGTATTTCCCTTAGCAAGCAGTGCGTAAAAAAACTGCTATATAATGAAAGGGGCAATCAGGTAACATTTACGATTGCAAACTTGGTAAATAAGGTGAACACAGTTCCTGGTATTATGAAACCCTTTGACACTATTGAATACCGCAACCGCGATGTTGTCTGTAGGGAAAACGAAATGTCCAACGACCTGTTTTTTATAGTAAGCGGCCGTTTTGCAGTCTATGTAAAAAAACGCCTAGCCACAGTCTTAACACCAAACGACATGTTCATTGGCGAAATGGCTTTCCTTTTGAATGACCGCCGTACCGCTACCGTTGTGGCTGTAGGGAACTGCCGCTTGATAAAAGTCCCCAAGTCAGCCTTTTTATCCCTGATTAGGCAAAATCCCCATTACGGAATTTTCTTGAGCAAAGTGCTAGCCCAGCGTCTTGTAAACCAGACGGCAGAAACAATCTCGCTGAACAAAAAAATAGCAAAGTACCAGCAGAACAGGGTTAAAAACTCAGGGATAACAAGGAAAAAGAGGAAGTAGAAAGTGTCTCTTAACTGCAACGAATTAAATTTAATACTTAGCGAGCTGAAACTGGAGGGCTCCTTTATTCAGGAAATAATCCAGCCAGGCTTTGACACGCTGTCTTTCAGGATAGTTTGCGGAGGAGACTTGACCACACTGCTTTTTTGCCTTTCAGCAGGAGCCTGCAGGATATCCTGCACTCAGGGGAAAATTCCTAAGAACAAAAAACCTTTGCGTTTCAATGAATTCTTAAAATCCAGGGTCCAGGGGATGCGGATAAATAGCGCAAAGCAGATTGCCCTTGACCGCATTGTAAAATTTGATGTCTCAACCTGGAAGGAAAAACTTTACATCTACGTGCGTCTTTGGTCGGGAGCAGCAAACATCATTGTTACCGATGAAGAAGGGACGATTCTTGACTGCATGTACCGGCGGCCTGCAAAGGGTGAAGTATCAGGGGGAGAATTTCTAGTAGAAGAAAGGGAAGCAAGCGAAGAAGAAAAAAAAGCAGCCCTAGAGAAATTTCCAATCCGTGATTTTTCTGAATTAAAAAACTGGTACGAGAATGAATATGACCCTGAAAAAAAAGAAAAGGCAGATTTTGAGACACTTTCATTCAACGAAAAAATAAATCTTTTTTACTCCGAGCATGCAAGTAGCCTTTCACGTGAAGGACTTTTAACCCAGGCTGAAAAATGGTTTAACGTGCGGCACAGCAAAATGACTGCTGCCCTAGAAAGACTAGAAGCTAAGCAAAAAGATTTTTCTTCCGCGGATAAATTAAAGCACACGGGGGATTTGATTTTAGCCTTTGCAAGTGAGGCAAAGGGAAGCTGCCTTGACTGCACAGACTATGAAAACGGACAGGAAGTGCATATCCGGTTGGATCCAAAACTTTCCCCTCAAGAAAATGCACAAAAATATTACAGTCAGTATAAAAAAGAAGTCAGCGG
>CAJOQA010000029.1 GCA_905236465.1 uncultured Treponema sp. | reverse complement strand
CCTGCCATGCCGCCGCCAACTGAGCCTGCTCCCATAGCAGCAGGACCGTTCCTCTTGTTGCTGCCGGATTTACCCGCTGCTGATTGAGCCCTTAGTACTTCCCCGCCAGAAAGTCCGCTTTCTATTTTTACATACTCTTTTCCGTAGGGGCTTACTGTAACGTAAACTTTTTGGTCAGTTGAAGCAAGAACAACATAAGCCTGCCCATTTTCCCTGCCCACGGCGTACCGCTCCACAATCAGGTAATTTTCATCAGGGCTTATTTTTATTTTACCGGAAAAAGAAAAGTTAGGCAAAATGCTTTCGGGGTAGTCGTCTATGCGGACTTCTGCCTTTACAACTGTTGCCCCCCTATCTGTAATCTTTCCAATAGCGGGCCAACCTGTAACGTAACCTTCTACGGTGCCACTGTATGCAGAGAATGTAAACTCAACCTTTTGCCCAACTGAAAGTTTTTCAACATCAGTTTCTGCAACTTCTACCTCTGCTGTCAGGTAAGAGATGTCAACTAAAGTCCCAACCGAATCCTTAGCTTCTAGGGAATCTCCCACCGCAACGTCTATATCTGCTATGATGCCGTCAAAAGTTGCCGTAACCTTGCGCTCCGTTACCTTTTGAACCAAAGCTTCCCGCTGGGTCTTCATAAGCTGGTACTCCCGCAAAGAGCCGGAGATCAGGGTAGTCTGCATATCATAATCGTGCTTAGCAAGGTTGTACTTTTGCGTTGAATCATCAAGCTGTATTATTATATCCCCTTTTTTTACAGAATCCCCCTGCTTTACATAGACTTCGACAACCGTTCCGTCAGATAGGGCTTGAAGGGTTTGCTCTTGGGCTGCAGAGACAGTTCCTGCAATCTCTATGACATTCTCGTAGGTTTCACTTTTCACAGTGTATGTCGTTGAACTTAAGCTGCTTGCGGAAAGAATTTTTTTTGTAAGAATAAGACCTGCTACAATCACTGCAAGAAGAGGAAGGGTGATAAGAAGAATCTTTATTTTTCTACTCTTTATCTTTAATTTCATGCTCATGTTTTAGCTCCTGATCCCTGCAAAAAAGTAATTTTGTTTCACTGTTATAGATAATAAGGTTTATATCGTTTATGATGCACTGCAAGCGATAGTTTTCCTTGTTAGCAAGGGCACTTTTGTATTCACTTTCGCTTGTGTAACCCTGCTTAAAGTATTTTTCAGTATCTTCAGCTAAGGTTTCATACATCTTAAAAGATTCAAGATTTGTCTCTTTTTCCCACTTTATGTCTGCAAGGCTGGTCCTCTGGCTGATTACAGAAGTCCTGTAATTATTTTTCGCAGCCGCAACCGCAATCTCCTCCTGATCAGAAGCAACCTTGTCCTCTTTTTCCTGAATATCTGCCAATAAAAATATGTGGGGAATAAAGCTAAAGGATAGGGTATAGACTGGATTCATGCTTCCAGAAATGGGAAAGCTGACAGCAGCGTTTGCAGTAAGGCCTGTTTTATGCCAGGCCAGGGAAGTTCCCAAGTCCACAGTGTCGCTGTTATTATAAGTTGAAGTATTCTTAAAAGTGTAACCTGCTTTTCCCCGTATAGTCAGAGTGGCATCAGCTTCCCTTTCAAGGGAATTTATAAACTGGGCCCACTTTGCGTTTTCTATTTCCTTATAATCTTCCAGTTTAAAAGAAGAAATCTCTACAGGGGTAACTTGGGGAATGGCCGTGGGTAAAAAAGACAGGGCATCGGATGCATTGTAGTCAATACCACACTTTGCGGCAAAAATTCTGGTCTGTCTGTTAAGCTGGTGGCTATTAATGTCAACTGCCCTTTGGTCACTTATGACCTTCATTTGGGCTTGCCTGTATTTTATGGAACTCGAAGAATAGCCCTTTGTCTTTATTTCGTTGAATGAAATTTGGTCTTCATACAAGTCTTCCTGAGAACTTACAATAGAGGCTGCTATTGAGTAAAGGCTTTTTAATTCAGTGTAGAATTCTTTTTCTGCCGTAACAAAGCCATTTTGCAAGGCCCTTTGTGCTTCTAGAACTGCCCTATCTGATTTTAATTTTGTTATCTGCCTGGACAGGTTGTTTTTAGAATAAATGTCAATTCCTAAGGCTATAGAGGAATTGCTGAAAGAAAAGGACTGGGAATCTTCTTTTTTAGCATCTGTTGAAAAATCCAGGCTTAAATTCCTTGCCTGTGGTATGGAAAGGCTTGCTGAAGGGGAAAGCGTAACAGAAGACTGGCTTCCCGTTTGAATTTTTACAGTTCCGCTTTCTAACTGAAAAGTGATGCCGTTTTCAATTTTGCTTGCCTTAGATTCCAGAATCTGATTTTCCATCTTCGCAGAAAGTTCCTTTACGGTTAAATTATTCTTTAAATAACCTTCCAGAAGAGTTTCTACATTTTCTTCCGCGAAAATCCATCCTCTTTCAAAAAGAAAGAGGATAAGCAACAGTAATTTCCCTTTATTCATAATACCCATGATAAGGGATAAACCTTTAAATATAATATAATGATACGCCTTTTATTAATAATTTTTTGTTAGCGCTTTTCAACCCTGGTGAGTATTGTTACCTTTGAAGGTAAAATCTTTGCGGTAATCTCTTTTGAAGAAGCGGCAGTTTTCTTAAGGTCCTGGTTATCAGGATTGTCAGTGCTCAATTTCTGTATGTATTTGTTAGCCTGGCTGACCCAAGAGTTTTTGTTGCAGGCGTAAATCTGCACAACATCATAGGTGTCTACGTTTTCGCCGGTCTTTGAATTCTTTGACCTGCTAAGAACCCAGGAGTCAGCTACTTTAGTAAAGCCCTTAAAATCGGCATCTTCCACAGCGTTAGCAAGAATTTCCTTGCCTTCTTTGCTAGCTGTAATTTTTCCGCCACTATATTCGTCAACTGCGGCGTTTATGGTGCGGGCTAAGGTAACGATATAGCTTGATTCTGCGGTTTTTCTTGCTGCAGTCAAATCAGAATCGCTTTCTGTGTCTAACTTTGCCCTGCGTGATTGGACAACAAGGTAGAACCTGTCCTTTAATTTATTCTGAATGTCTTGGGGCATATTGTCCAAGTCATTGTTTAAGGCTGGTTCAATCCATTCCTGCATGGAACTTTTATTGGATTTTCCTTCCCAATCAACAAAGTTGTAGTTTATGTATGAAGACTTCCTAGAAGAAGCACATGCTGTTAGCGAAAGTGCGAGCAAAAGCAAAGCTCCTGCTGATAATCTTGATGCAAAATGTTTCATTAAAATCCCCCTAAGTTTTCCTTTACTTTAAAATTGTAATTAGAAAAAAACATTTGTCAAGTTAAAAAAACTTTCAAATCCTTTATTTGTTTTTCTGTACATTCAGGGGACGGGCCCCCTGTTACTTTGCGCTGGCTTACACATTCTTCTGCGCTAAGCTTAGAGAATATGTCCTCTTCAATTAAGGGGCTACATTCCTTTAGCTTATCAAGGCTTAAGTCCTCAATGCGGCTTAGACCTGAATCTATTGCAGAGCGTACCGCCTTTGCGGCAACCGTGTGGGCTGTGCGGAAGGGCATTCCCTTGCGTACTAGGTATTCGGCTAGATCTGTTGCGTTGGCAAAGCCACCTTGGCAAGAAGCAGCCATTTTTTCTGTATTCCACTTTGCGGAAGAAATCATTGCTGTAAATACTTTTAAATTTGCTTCTACTGTGTCTAAGGCATCGAATAAGGGTTCCTTGTCCTCTTGCAGGTCCCTGTCGTAAGCTAGGGGCAGGCCCTTTACCATAGTCAGCAGGTTTATTAGATCCCCATAGACCTTACCGGTGCGACCCCGAATCAGCTCCGCAAAGTCAGGGTTTTTCTTTTGTGGCATTATGGAAGACCCAGTTGACCATTTTTCGCTTAGGTCTATAAATGAAAACTCTGTAGTTGACCAAAGGACTATCTCCTCACACATACGGCTTAAATGGCTTTGGAGAATTGCAAAGTCAGATGTGAATTCAATGCAGTAGTCCCTGTCTGAAACTGTATCCAATGTGTTTGCCGTAACCCCTGTAAAGCCCAGCTTTTGTGCGGTTGCTTCCCTATTTAATGGTAGGGTTGAGCCTTGCAGGGCTCCGCTTCCCAAAGGATTTTCGTTTATGCGTTCAAGGGAACTGTTAAGGCGCAGGCAGTCTCGGCGTAGCATTTGGGCCCAGGCCAGCATGTGTTGGGCAAGGGTTCCAGGTTGTGCGTGTTGCATGTGGGTGTAGCCGGTAAGTAGGCTTTCTTTGTGGTCCTCTGCTATTTTTACCAGTGCTGCGATTGCAGTTTTTACTTCATCTATTAAAAGGGGAATTACCCTCCTAAGGTAAAGGCGCTCGTCTAAGGCAATCTGGTCATTGCGACTGCGGCCGGTGTGCACTTTTTTCCCAGCCTCTCCAATCCTGTCTGTTAAGGTTGCTTCAATAAACGAATGTATGTCTTCTGCTGAGTAGTCTATCGTAAGTTTTTGAGAAAGCAGGTCTTTTTCTATAGATTCTAGCCCCTGCTGAATTTGCATTGCCTCTTCTGTGCTGATTATGCCTTGCTCACCCAACATGGCGGCATGGGCTATAGACCCGTGTATGTCATCTAAAGCCATGCGCTCATCTACATGGATTGAAGTTTCAAATTCTACAGCTGCAGCATCCGGTCCCTGTGCAAAGCGACCGCTCCATAAAGCCTTGTGGTTATCGTCTGTTATAGTTCCGTGTTTTTCTTGACTTTTTTCTGTATTCATAGCTATGAATTAGTATATAGCTTTATGCAAAAAAAAGATAGTGGGCATTTTGTTCTATTTATGTTAAAATATTTTCTAACACTGCTTACATTTGGGGTTAATATGACACAAGGGGAACAAAGCAAGAATGCAAAAGTTTTTGTGGAGCGTTGGGCTGACAAAGGT
>CAJOQA010000028.1 GCA_905236465.1 uncultured Treponema sp. | reverse complement strand
GACAGCAAGTCCCACAAGAGCAAAAAAAATGCCCACAAGGACAGGCACTTTGTTTGATTCTTTCATAAATAATAAAACTCCTTAAGTTTTATTATAGTAATAACCTGTGACAATTAATAGGGAAAACTTGTATTTTTAGAGAAATTTCTTTAAATTTTTAGGAACTTGAGATTAGTTTGCCCTTAAAAGAGTGGGCTGCAAAAATTTACAAGCGCAATATAGCAGGCAGTTCCGCAGATGATGCTCAAAATTGAATTCTTCTTCCAGACGTGAATGGCCCCTATTACTGCAATTGAAATAATTTCTGGTAAGCCGTGGGGCTTGCTTGTAAAATCAACATTTTTTAGACAGAATACGACAAGCATCCCTATTATGGCGTAGGGGAGAACTTGGCCAAGATACGAGATAAAGTCAGGTGTTTTTTTGTTGCCATGAAAAATCAGAAAAGGAAGAAATCGTATGGTCATTGTAACAAGTGACATTATGATGATTTTTATGATTTGCTCAGTCATTCTTCCCCCCTCTTAAAAACTTTTGCTACAGAAAGAATTACTAGAATAGAAATCATGGCAGGAATTAAAAAGTTTGTAGCTCCAAAAAGCAAAAGGCAGATAATGGAACAGACTACCCCTGTTATTGCCGAAAAGTGTGAAATTGAATTTATCCACTGATCAAAAAAGACTGTTACAAAAAGAGCTGTAAGTGCAAAATCAATTCCCAAAATCGTAAATGGAAGTAGCTCCCCAATCAGGCAACCTATTATACTTCCCACTACCCAATAGCATTGGGCCAGCAAGGATACAAAAAAATAATAATCGTGTTCCTCTTCTGCTGCTCCCTTGTAACCGGTACAGACTAAGGAGTATGTTTCATCAGTAAGGGCAAAAATTAAATAGGGCTTTTTCTTTCCTGCATCCTTGTACCGGTCAAGCATAGAGATTCCATAAAAAATATGACGGGCATTTATCATAAAAGAAGTAATTGCAACAGTAATCAGTGAAATTGAGGTAGCTGTTATTAAATCCACAGCCACGAACTGAAGGGAGCCGGCATAAATAAAGAGGCTCATTGCAAATACCCAAAGGACACTAAAGCCATGGCTGTTCATAAGAAGTCCAAAGGCACAAGCTAGGACAAGATAACCTACCATTATTGGAAGGGTTGCAATAAAAGCATCCCGAAATAAGCGTTTCATGTGGGCATTATAACATATAGGGTATTATTGTGCTATAAGAGCAGTTATGGAAAAAAAATAGCCCCTAAAAACAGTAAGTCTTTAGGGGCAGAAGATGACATGCTTACTCAGCAAATGTGATGTTTATGATAAGAGTTCCTTTTCCACTACCACTTGATGGGGCCGGAGCAACTGTTGCAGGGGCTGCTTGTGCTACAGAAACAGCTGTCACAACTTTTTCTTGAGAAGCAAGGGTTTCTGTTCCTGACCCTAAATTAGCAGATGCCTTTGCAGCTTCTGCCTGTGGAGCGGTTGCAGTGCCAGTCATTACATCAGTTGTTGAAGTCTGACCTGCAAAAACAGGGATTCCGTAAGAAGCGCTTACATCTTCTGTAGATGTCAGGGCTGTAGACTCACCTTCGGCTGGTACATAGTCAGAGGCCTGATCTGAAACCTGAGCAGACTGGGATTCTGCATGTCCCTTGCTAACTAAGCCTTCCATTGTTGTAAGGGAACCGTCTGCCCCCATGCTGAAAGAGGTTCCACGGACAGAAGCTGTTGCTACTGGAGTGCTGACCTTAAAACCTGTGCGCTTACCGTCAGTCTTTTTTACGTCTGCGGTAACTTTTCCTGAATCAAGAAAGAGGGAACTTTCGTTCTTTTGGTCAGTAGAAACAAGTTTTTCCACTGTCATGCGGGTAAGGGCACCCAAAGTTACCTTTGAACCGTTAACGTCAAGTTCTGCGCTAGACTTAAAACCTGTTGAGATTACAGTTCCACTTTTTACTGTGTCACCGCTTTTTAGCGCCACCCAAGAAGAACCGTTTTGAACTTCTACCTTTCCGCTTGTAGAAAGAACTTTTGCTTCAAGGGCACTTGCGGCAAGGGTTAGCAGTGAAACAAAAGGTAGAACTAATAGTGTTTTTGAAAACTTCATATTATACCTCCTAGAAAGAGAGAACTGCATTCAATGTTGCAGAGAATTTCTTGTTATCATCTTCATCTGCAAAGTAGTTGTACATTGTAAGACCAATTTGCAGGTCTGTAAAGAGCTGGTACTTTGCGTTTGCCAAAATCTGGAAGCCGTTGTATTCAAGTTTTTGATCATCATCTGCTGTATCTCCATCTTTAGAAATCATTACAAGGTCAGCAGAAAGCATTGCAAAAAGCTTTTCTATTGGCTTTACAGATGCAGAAAGTCCCATTTTTAATGAACCGCTTGCTCCATCGTAAGTTGGTGCAGCATAAGAGTTACAAATGTCTATGCTTGTAAAGCCAGAGAAGGCTTCAAAGGGACCCTGCTTTGCAGAAGCATAAACTGCATTTGCAGAAAGGGCCAAGTTGTACTGTTCTGGAATATAGTAGCTAACTGAAAGTTTGCTTAAATTAGCGAACTCGCTCAAATCCAAGTCGGAATCCTCTGGTGAGGTCATAAACTCAAGTGTAGAAGACAGGGTGTAGAAGAGGTTTTGCGCTAAGGGGCCGTTCAAGGACAGGGTTGCATAGTAGCGGTTTAAGTCCTTGTTGTCTCCGTTTGAACCTTTAAGACCTATTGTAGCATAAAGCTCCAAACCTATTGACTGGTTTAAGAAAAGGTAAGGGGCGTAGGCAGAAGCTGAAGCTAGAACAAAGGGAGATGCCAGATAGTAGTAGTCATTGTCGCTGTCCTCAATGTCGCCTGCAATAATTGTCGTGTTGTGACCGTTCAGTAAACCCGTGTAGCCACCGTATACGTTAAAGTTTAATCTTTGTGTGTTTGCGGCAAAAGAAAGACCGTCTGCGCTTTGGTTTACAATAAGACCTGTCGCATCAGAAACAGTGAACCTTCCGGCTGCAAACTGTAGGCTTGTCCTTGGGTCTAGCCTTATTGTGTCTGCAAACTTAAAAAGCGCAATGTCTATTGGGCAAATAAATTCATCTGTATCAGATGATTCTGAAAGGTCTTCAATGGTATAGGTTGGGGCAACATTTCCTTCAGCTGCCAAGTACATGGAGCCTGCTTCGTTAAAGGGAGTACGGAAGTATACAGATAGAGTGTCTACCTGTTTAAGACTATTTATATCGTCTGCTGAACCCCTGTAGAACTGAGTGTCGTTGCTTAAGGTTCCGCCAAAATCAAAGGCAAAGGCTGTAAGTGAAAGGGCAAAAACTGCCGTAAATAAGGGTAGTATTTTTTTCATTATTGAGTCTCCTGACTTTCTGCACACTTATAGATGATATTTAGGGCATCTCGACCGCTAAGATTTTTGAAAGGGTCATAGGATGCAGGGATAAAGTTTTTTGCTTTAAGTAGTCTTAATGCGTATCGTGGTGATGGGAAGAACTGGTAAAGCAAAGATCCCTGGATGTCCCAAGCCCTTGTGCAAAGGTATGCAAAGTCTTCTAGCGGAATAAAGTCTGAAGCCTGGCAGTCCTTTGTTATTACTCCTGAATTCTTTAGGGCAGCAAAGGCTTCTTCATTGGAGGCAACCTCTGTTACAAGATTTGACTGAATGGCTGTAAAATAACTTATCTGGCCGTATGTCACCTTCTGACTTTCAATCATTTTTGTAACACTATCTGCTGATTGTGCCCATGAAGCAAAGGCACAAACAATCAAGGTCAAGATAAGCATGGAAATCTTTTTCATAAATTCTCCTCATGCACGCATATAAAAAATAGATGGTTTTGACAGAATTTAAGTATATCATGTGTTATAATATTTGTCATGGAAAATAAAGGAAAAAAAACTCTTTTGAGTAAGAATTTTGACATAGTGGCACTGCTTATAATAACCTTAATTTTTTCTTTTCTAACCCTTTTTCAGCTTTTTGATAAGTTTGAATATAGGGCCTATGATATGCTCTTGCATTACGGTAAGGAAATTGAGCAGGAAGACAATATTCTAATTGTGGATATTGATGATGAGTCTTTGAATCAAGTAGGTTCTTGGCCCTGGACTAGGGATATAATTGCGGATTCCCTTTTGAGGATGAGGGAAATGAACGCCTACTGTGCCGTATTCGATATTGAGTACCTGTCTCCTGCTTCTGTTGCGGTTGACGAGAACATCAATGCAATTACGGAGAATGCCTTTAGTGCTGGTGAGCAAAAAATTGCCTTTAATATAGAAAACTTTGTTGCATCCGGTCGCTTGCAGGTGGAAAATCTGATAAATTCCGTAGATGATGTCCTCTTTGGTATGTACGATGACATTTCCGCCGGTCTTAACAAGGATACTGATGATTATTTTGGCAGAACCCTCCAGTTTTTTGGTAACGCTTCTATGACAATCAATACTTACGACATTAGGATTACCCGAAGTCAAGAAGACAGGGACTATGCTGCCAACCGTTTCCTTTTTAAGAATGTGACCGATACGGGAAACTTTATTTTGCAGGATAACGAGGCCGCGGCTAAAGCTCTAAGGGCTGACCGTAGTTTTATTCCTGCCTTAAATTCAATAATAAGCCATGCCGCGGGGGCAGGTTTTACAAACGTTGTTCTTGACAAAGACGGAACAAGGCGTCGCATTGAGCTCTTGAACTATTATGATGGCTCTTATATCGGTCAGCTTGCCTTTGCTCCCCTTGTCCGTATGCTTGATGTTCAGTCATTTACTAGAAGTAAAAAATCTTTGCTGCTTTCAGCTGCCCTTTTCCCTGGTAAGGAAAAGAGGGAAGACATCAGAATTCCTTTAGACGATAATGGCTATATGCTCATTAACTGGCAGCACAAAAGCTATGTAGATTCTTTCCGCCATGTGCCAATTTACTATATTTTACAACTAGATAGTTTAGAATCTTCCATTATACGTCAGTTTGAGGAACTAAAAACTGTCAGCCTGGACCCGTCTGAGGAAGATCTTGCTACTTGGCTTTCCTATTTACCGGATGTGCTTGGAGAATATCAAAATATAAAAAATCTTAAAAACAACCTTTTAAGTAAATGTCAGGGTTTTGATATTAATGGTCTTGCTGTGGGAGGAGGAATCTCTTCAGAAGAGCAAGAGGCTTACTTTGCTACAAGGGGGCAGTTCTTTGAAGAAATAGAAGCTTTTGCTTCTTCCCTTGTAGATTCTGCCAAAGCCCAGGATGAAAACTATGAGAAGTTTGTCAGCCTTAGCGATGCAATAAAGGCATATAAAGACTTGTTTGAATCCCTAAAGATTGAGCTTGATAATTCTATATGTTTTATAGGAAACTCTGCTACTGCCTCTACAGATTTGGGTGTTACCCCATTTGCCTCTGGTTATGCAAACTTGGGTACCCACGCAAATGTTATGAATACCATCTTGCAGAAAAGTTTTATACGACCCTTTAGCCCCTTTACAGGAATTATAGTAGCCTTTGCCTTTGCCCTTGTCATCCTTATTTTTATGAGGAATGCAAGCCCCGCAAGAAAAAATGTCTTTGGCATCATTTATGTTATTCTGCCACCGTTAGTTTTTTCTTTATTGATGATTTTCTTTAAGCTGTACATTCCCCTTGTTATACCCTCCATTATAGTGTTATTGGCTTATATTATTCAGATGATTTTGAACTTTATAGCTGTAGAAAAAGACAAGAGTACTTTGCGTAAAGGTTTTGCCGCCTATGTTGCCCCTGAAGTTGTAAATCAGATTGTAAAGAACCCAGCCTTGCTTTCTTTAGGCGGAGCGAACAAGCATATAACGGCCCTCTTTTCTGATGTCCGCACTTTCTCTGGTTTTACTGAATGTATTAACAGGGAAGAGGGGGAAAGTAAGGGGGCTGTCCGTCTTGTTGACATTTTGAACGGCTACCTGGGTGTCTTAAGCGATGCCATTATGGATCAGGGGGGAACAATAGATAAGTACGTCGGAGACGAAATTGTTTCCTTCTTTGGCGCTCCAGTTGATAATCCTTCCCATGCCTTCAACGCTTGTGTTGCAGGAATCCGCATGAAGCAGGCTGAGGACATATATAATGCCGAGCATTTGAACGATTTGCCTATCCACCCCATAACCCATACCCCCTTCCTGCTAAAGAGCCGTGTTGGCCTTAACACTGGGGATATGGTTGTAGGTAATATGGGAACTGAAAAAAAACTTAACTATACTGTGATGGGAAACAACGTAAACTTGGCTTCCCGCCTTGAGGGAACCAACAAGGCCTATGACAGTTGGATTATGTGCAGTGAATCTTCTTGGAAGGAAGCGGATTCTGGCGAGCATAAGGGCCTGCTTGTTTCAAGGCAGCTAGACTGTGTAAAGGTTATAAATGTTGAAAAACCGGTACAGATTTACAGTATTGTGGGACTTCGCTCTGAGCTAAAAAAAGAAGAGATTGAGGCTGCTGAAATCTTTAACCGTGCAATGGAATTTTACCTGAAGGGGCGGGAAGATGGGGCCCCTCAAAAAGATATTGATGACTTTAAGAAGGCAAAAAAACTTTTTGAAGAGGCCTACCGTTGTAACCCCACCAGTGACCCGCAAGATAAGAGCTACCTGTCTCCTGAAAAGAAGATGATAGTACGATGCGAAAACTATATAGTTAACGGCTTACCAAAAGATGTAAACGGTAACATTATAAAATGGAACGGCGTTTACACTATGACAAGCAAGTAACAAAGTTTTCCATTAAATCTGCAAGTTCCTCTCTGCTGTCTGCAAGTAAATAGGAAGCAAAGTAGAGGGCAACTGCAGATTCTGTGGTTAAAAAGCCCATGGGAACCGCCCCTTCCCGTCGTAAGCCTGCGCTTGTGGAGTATTCTGAAAAGTCTACGCTACATTCCTGCTGCGACGTACAGTAGACCTTGTGGAAGTGGCGGCGACTGTTTAACAGAATTTCTTTAAGGGAGTAGTCGCTCCTCCTCATGTTTCCCGTCCCGTTTGCGTAAAGTTCTAGAATCAGCGTTTCAATTCCTGAATTGTTGTCTAACAGCTGGTTCAACTTGTAACAATGCAGACCAGGATAAAGCCTTAGCACCAGCATCTTTTCTGCTGCCTCGTTAAGAAGCCTGGCCATTACGCTACTTTCCGGGGCTGTCACAGACATAAAGGTGCTTGTCAGGGGACCTTCATAAGAAAATATCTGCTTCTGGTTGGGGCTACTCATGTTCCAGTTTGCAAAGCCCTGCGCACTGGTATTTAGGAACTTTAAGTTAAGGGGAGAATAGATGGTTTTGTTGTAGACTACATAGACCCCTGACTTTTTGGCTTTTGCGGTTTCAATCGCAAAGTTCAGGTTGTCTGCGGACTGGCCCTGTGTACCCGGCAGCTGGCGGGAAGCCGTCAGCACTATAGGGACTTCTGCTGCCCCAAAGAGCCAAAAGAGCAAGGCAGAGGTGTAGGGCAGTGTGTCTGTTCCGCGGGTAATTACAATGCCATTTGCAGTCCCGCTTTCTATGCGGTCCTTTACAAGTGCAATCAGTTCTGCCCAGTCCGCAGGTTCTGTTTCTTCGCTAAGCATAGAGCGCACAGGTGTTATTATTATGGGTTCAGCCTTATTCGCTTCGCTAAGCATCCCCTT
>CAJOQA010000027.1 GCA_905236465.1 uncultured Treponema sp. | reverse complement strand
CATGTCGCCGTCCTTTGCCTTGTGCCAATCGTAGATTGACCAGTCAAAGTGGAAGGGAAATTCCATTTTGCGGATATGAGGAATCATATCGAGATGCTCTTGCATTTTGTAAGATGAAATGTTGGGATTCCATCTAAGGATAAAAGTATTCAAGGCCTGCCTCCTAAATAGTCAGCTGTACAACAATTTGGCGGTAATGCAAACTATCAAGCTTTGAAGCATATGACATCTTCTTTGGTTTTGCCTCACGAATGATCTTAGCGGCAAGCGCACGGATATGCCCTGCTTTTTCAAGGCCAGGATTGCCAAAAAGCTTTGCCTCTACATTTTCAATGCAAACGATAATTGCGTTTTTATCTGCCTGATTGTAGGGTTCTGCTTGGACAGATACTTTAAGGGCAGCATAGAAATCATGTTTTGCAGAACTGATTTTTTCTGCGCAATCAAGCAGGTTGTCTGCGCTTAGGTTGTCCGTAATTTTTGTAAGGGTTTCTGGTACAATATCATCGTCCCAGTGATAGAAATTTGTTCCTACCAAAGGCAGTGTAAGTGTTACGGAATTATTTTTGAAGTAGCGCATAAAGGCCTGGTCAAGCGTTTCCCTTGAAGAGTCGAATTCCAGCTTGTCTTTTGCCCTTTCAAAAATCAAGGGAACTTCTTCTGCCTCAAGATTGCTCATCTTTCCATAACAAAGAGAGAACAAAATCTCTATACACAAGGGGTCCATGATATACTGTGTAAGCTGGGCAAATTTTTCAAATACTTCATGGCGGCGCAAGAAAAGTTCGCCCGCAAGAAGCGAATCTTTTGCCTCAACAGCTGCAAGAAGGGGACCAATATGAACCAAGTAATTAAATGTGTCTTTGTCAGAAACATCAACTTTTGAATCCACATAGATAACAGGAGTACAATTCATTGCGCTCTGAATAAATATGTACCAAGAGGGTGAAAAATAAGTGCTTGAGACAAATTCCTGATATCCCTCAACATCAGGAATGTCAATATTTTCCCACTTTCCAACAAAGTCCAACTGTCCTGTCTTGCTTTTTGAGAATTCAAACCAATCATTAGCGGTTTTTATCAAAATCTGAGTTTTCATAAGCTTTATCCTCCTAATCTAATATAATTATAAACCAGGGGGTGTTGCAAATAATGACGCAGGGTAAAAAAAATGTGTTATAATTTTAGGGGAAAATATCTGGTTTTTGGGGAAAAAGTATGCCTGAGCGCAATGCTATGCACATTCTTAGTTATATCTTAAAAATAGATCAGTCAATTCGTAATGGGGATTATCCAAATGCAAAGAAGTTAAATCAGGAATACGGTTGGAATTTTAGCCGGAGTACATTCGGGCGGTATATAGAAATGATGCGGAGTGATTATGGGGCTCCAATAGATTTTGACTATAAGAAAAATGGCTATTACTATACTGATACAACCTTTTACCTGCACCATGTTATGCTGAAAGAGGGTGAGCTACTCACACTTTCAACAATCCTGCCTTTGCTTGAGCAGTATAAAAACACACCGATGGAAAAATCTTTCAGGGATCTTATGCAAAAGCTGGTCCAAATGCTACCGGACAGTATTACCGTGGATTCTGCCCTGATCAATAATGAGGTTCACTTTATTTCAGAACCTGTTACAACTCTTGCAGAGGGTGTTTTTGAAAGTGTCCTAAAGGCAACAAAACTCCATCAGACTTTGAAGATTGAATATAAAACTGCAAAGGATTCAGACTATAATGAACGCTTGTTTAATCCCTACCACATGGTTTGCCATAAAGGAAGCTGGTACTTATTGGGCTATTCTTTTCATTCAAATGCAATAAGGCTTTACGCAATGCCAAGAATTAGAAAGTGCATTGTTACCAAAGATAAATTTTCTATTCCTAAGGATTTTAAATTAGAAGACCATATTGATATTCAGATGGGGGCATGGGGAAATAGCGGTGAACAATTCAAAGTGGAGATTGAATTTGCAAAAAATTTGAAAACGTATGTTATGGAGCGAAGATGGCACAAGGATCAAATAATCCGCGAAAACCCTGATGGTACAGTCTACCTTTCATTTGAGACTAACCAACTAGGGCCTGCAACTTCCTGGATTATGTCCTTTACAGGTGGAGCAAAAGTCTTAAATCCACCTGAATTAAAAGAACAAGTACGGATTGCGGCTCAGAAAATTCTTAATAGCTGCTAGGGTGACCTTAAGCTAAAAGTTCCCGCCGTTCCAGCCCCAGTTTGGGGTGCCCCAGTAGGAAATGTAGACACAGTTACCAGGAATTCCCAATTCTTTTTGCAAAATATCGCAGACTTTTGCTGACATTTTGCTACTTGCATTTGAATCAATGCTACCAAAAACCTTTATTTCAATGTAAGCACCTCTTTCAAGTTTTTTACCGGCAAAGTATAAATCCTGCTTATCTATCAGATTAATCATAAGGTAAGATTCTGGCTTTCCCAGTATGCTGATTGCCTTTCCAAATTCAGCTTTTAAAACATCTCTTTTTTCTGCGCTTAAGTCCATTGAAACTTTAGCTTCTATCATTGGCATAGGTATTCCTCCTGATTTTCTTTTTAATATAGCATAGCATAGTGATAATAAAATTTCTACTTGACATAAAGTTTTTTTTCTTATATAAATGGCAAAAACGGGCTAGGCTTTTAATTGAAAACAAAAATGACTAAGACCAAATTATTTTTGGCTCTTCTACTTTTTTTACTTACAATATTCTCTCTTGCTTTTTCATCCCATGAGCATTTCCATGACTGTTCCGGAGAAGAATGCCCTGTCTGTGCAATGATAGAATGTTCTAATCTAAACCTCAAGCTTTTATCTTTTGCCCTAATATTCTTTATTCCCTTAATTGCATTTTTTAAACTGAAAAAACATTCAACTGTTATTTTACATATATTTTTTTCAAATACCACTAGCCTTGTTGCTCAAAAAATAAAACTTAACGACTGACTTCTCTTTTTTTTTGCTAAAGATAGCTCTAAAAAACGTAGAGAAGGAAAAGTTTTATGAATAAAAAACCTGTAACCCTAATAACAGGGTATTTAGGCTCCGGTAAGACAACATTGCTTAATGAGATTCTTCGTCAGGAAAAAAGGCATGTTGCGCTTATTGTGAACGATATGGGCAGCATAAATATTGATGCTGCAATTATAAAAAAGAATGGGTCCGCTCTTGCTCAAAGTGAAATGTATGAGATGCAAAATGGTTGTATCTGCTGCACTTTACGGGATGAATTTATTGAGCAGGTTGAAAAAATCTCAGAAAAAGAAGATATTGAATGTGTCTTTGTTGAGGCTTCTGGTATCAGTGACCCTGGTGCCATAGCAGCTTCATTCCTTGCGTTTGAAAAAGAAAAGCCTGAAACAAACGTATACTTGTCAAACATAGTAACTGTTGTTGATGCAGATAGAATTTACCGAGAATTCTTGACTGATTTGCTTGATAAAAGCCAGCTTGACCAGGTTGAAAAAATTATCCGTGATTTTCAGCCTAAAGCAGAAATCATTAAAACCAGCCAGGGAAAGGTTGAGATTGACAGCATAACATCAAAAGAAAAGTTTAACTATGAAATGGTTGACTCTTCTTCTGCAATACAAAAAGCAATAAATTCCCTTTCTGATGAATATGGAATTTCAAGTTTTTCTTATGAATACAAAAAACCTTTTGATCAGGCTGGAAGGAATTCTTCTGTAATGGCTGTTGCGTATTGGGTTGCTGCCTTAGATGAAAAGACTCAAAAAGAATGTCTTGAAGGAGATGAAGAACTTAGGAGTTCTTGGGACCCTGAATACGGTGACAGAATAAATCAGATTGTATTTATTGGCAAGAATTACAATAAGTCAAAAATTATTTCAAGGCTTGAGCAATGCCTTGCTTAGTTTTTTTTAACGGAGAATAAAATGAGAAAGATATTTAAATTATTTGTATGCGCTTTGTTTATGCTTACCTGCGCAAATGCTTTTGCCGCAAAGAAATCTATAGTTTGTGTTACTTACCCGGAATACGATTGGGTCCTGAACATCCTTGGGAAAAAGGCTTCTTCTTTTAATGTTACTTTGCTACAGGATAATGGAACTGACTTGCACAGCTACCAGCCATCTGTAAAAGATGTAGCAAAAATCTCAACCTGCGACATGCTTGTTTTTGTTGGCGGTGAAAGTGATGAATGGGTGGAAAAAGCTATATCTAACGCAAAGAACAAAAACATGCTTGTTGTTAATATGCTTGAAAGCTTAGGTGACAGGGTCCGTGAGGAAGAAGTTGTAGAAGGTATGCAGGCAGAAGAGGAAGAAGAAGAGGGTGAAGAAGAAGTTGAGTATGACGAGCATGTGTGGCTTTCTATAAAGAATGCGATTTTTATTGTGAATGCCCTTTGCGAAAATATACAAAAACTTGACAGTGCAAATGCAGCTTTATACAAGTCAAACGCTGAGTCTTATGTAAAGCAACTTTCCCTTCTTGATGCAGACTATGAAAAAGCTGTTGCAGCCGCAACTAAGAAGACCCTGCTTTTTGCAGACCGCTTTCCCTTCCGCTATCTAACGGAAGACTATGGTCTTAGTTATTATGCGGCCTTTGTTGGCTGTAGCGCTGAATCAGAAGCTAGTTTTGAAACTGTAATCTTTCTTGCAAAGAAGCTTGATGAGCTGGCCTTAAATGTAGTGCTTACAATAGAAAAAAATGATAAAAAGATTGCAAAGACCCTTATCTCTAACACAAAAGCAAAAAATCAGCAGATCCTTGAAATGGATTCATTGCAATCAGTTACAAAAAAAGAAATAAAGGCAGGAAGAACGTATCTTTCTGCCATGAAGAAAAACCTTGAGGTGCTAAAGCAAGCCCTTAAATAAAGGCTTTTTATAAGCAGGTGAAGAATGGCTCTTTTAGAATGTAAAACCCTTTGCATAGGTTATGGTTCAAAAATTGTACAGAAAAATTTGAATTTCTCTATAGAAAAAGGTGACTACTTTTTTATTGTTGGTGAAAATGGAAGCGGGAAGTCCACTTTGATGAAGACCCTGTTAGGATTCATTAAACCGCTTGGTGGCAGCATCGAATATTCTTCTGATTGGAATAAAAAAGGTGTAGGCTATCTTGCTCAGACCAGCGATATTCAAAAAACGTTTCCTGCGACGGTTTGGGAAATTGTGCTTTCGGGGTGCCAGTCAAGACTTGGACTTTTGCCCTTTTACAAAAAAAGCGATGTAGAACATGCAAAACGTAGCCTAGAAAAACTTGGAATACAAAACCTGGCAAAGAAATCTTTTAAAGAGCTTTCTGGCGGCCAGCAGCAAAGGGTGCTTTTTGCCCGTGCCTTGTGTGCCGCTTCTTCCCTGCTTATCCTTGATGAGCCTGCAAAGGGCTTTGATTTTGAAATAACTAAAGTTATGTACGATTTGGTTCTTGAACTGAACAAGCAGGGGATGACTGTTATTACTATAAGCCATGATTTATCTGCGGCAGAAAAATACGCTAGTAAATCTCTTAGGCTAACTAAGGTGAGAAGCTAATGATTGAAAGTTTAAAAATGTATTTGGAATTTCCTTTTGTCCGCTATGCTTTTCTTGCAGGAACTATGATAGCCTTAGCATCATCTCTTTTGGGAGTAACTCTTGTTCTTAAACGTTTTTCTTATATTGGAGACGGCCTGTCGCATGCTGCCTTTGGGGCAATGGCAATAGCCTCTGTTTTAAAGCTTTCTAACAGTACCCTCTTTGTGTTGCCGGTGACAGTGGTTTGTGCGGTGCTGATTTTATGTGCCAAAGAAAGTTCTAAAATAAAAGGTGATGCCAGCGTTGCAATGATTTCTGTGGGTGCCCTTGCCTTTGGGTATTTTATTATGAACATTTTTTCCCCGCCTGCAAACCTTTCCGGTGACGTCTGTAGCACATTATTCGGGTCAACCCTTATACTTACGCTTAGTAAAAGCGATATGATACTTAGTGTTTCAATATCGCTTGCGGTAATTGTATTTTTTATTTTCTTTTACAATAGGATTTTCGCCATTACTTTTGATGAGGATTTTTCTTTTGCGTGCGGGGCAAAGACTAAGGTTTTAAACATAATAATCGCCGTGGTGATTGCTGTTATTATTGTGCTGGCAATGAATCTTGTAGGTTCCCTTTTAATTTCTGCCCTGATTATTTTTCCTGCTATATCCGCAATGTTGCTTTTTAAAAGCTTTAGGGCTGTGACGGTTTTTTCCTGTGCCATTTCTGTTTTCGGTTCACTTTTGGGGCTTGTCTCTTCAATTCTGGCCGATACTCCTGTGGGAGCAACAATAGTAATGATAGATATTGGAGTTTTTGTAATCTGTAAACTGATTTCGATGTTTAAGAAATAAAGCTAAGAGGGTAGATATGAAAAGGGTTTTAACTTTTATCGCGGTGCTTGTTCTTTCTTGCTTACTTTTGAATTCCCAAGAGGATTTCTTTACAGCAAAGAGGAAAAGTAAGATTACTGACAAGACAAAAATCAATTTTGATTTTACAAAAATGAATTACAACATTTCCTCATCGCTTATGTTTGACATGTTGGTTGAGCCTGAAAAGTTTGCGAATAAAACAGCAAAAATTCGCGGGCAGTTTCATTCAGAGGTTTTTGAGGGTAAAAGGACTTTCGCAATCCTTATTTGGGATGCAACAGGCTGTTGTCCTTCCGGTATAACCGTTCTGCCCCTTGAAAAAGCCAACTACCCCGAAGATTTCCCTGATTCCGGCTACTATACAACAATCACGGGTACTTTGGAACTTCACAATTTTACAGGGGAAGAGATGCTTTATCTTGTAGCCGAAAAGTGGGAGTAGGGAGGCTACCTGTAGTCTTTTCAAAAGATTTGACTTGTGCTATAGTCTTTTCATGTTATTTAAGGAAAGGACTGTTGCAGTCCTATCGTTTGTAAAAAAAGAGGCTGTATTTTTTATAGCCTTTCTTTGTGCTTTAGTCAGTAGCTTTTTTGTACCCCCTTCTTCTGCTTATTTTGCTTATATAGATTGTAATACATTGTTTATACTTTTTGCCCTTATGGGGGTTGTTGGGGCCTTCAGGTCATGCGGTATCTTTGAGCGCATAGGTATTTTTCTATGCGGAAAGGTATCCACTGTACGGCCCTTGTGCTTTGTACTTGTAATGCTCTGCTTTTTTTCAAGTATGCTGATTACAAATGATGTTGCCCTTATTACTTTTGTGCCCCTGACCGTTGAGCTTTTAGGCGGGGCAGGAATCCCTTCTGTTGTTATGCTGACTGTAGTTTTTCAGACTATAGCCGCAAATACCGGCAGTATGCTGACTCCCTTAGGGAATCCGCAAAACCTTTTTTTATTTGGTAAAATGGGGCTTTCTGTTTCAAGTTTTATTTTAATCCTTCTTCCATATACTGCTCTTTGCTTTATCTGCCTATGCGCATGTATGTTTTTTGTACCTGCGAAAATGAAAGTTCCGGCATTAAAGTCTGGCGTTGCTTCAAAGGGGAGCACACTTAAGACAGCTGTTTACGGCCTGCTCTTTATTTTGTGCCTGCTTTCTGTAGTCCGCATAGTTCCTAAATGGACTTGTGCCCTTTGCGTTCTTTTAGTCCTTCTTGTTTTAGACCGCAAGATTCTTTTAAAAATAGATTATATGCTTCTTCTTACATTTGTGGCATTTTTTATTTTTACCGGTAACATTGCCTCTATTGATTCTGTCAGGGAATTTTTAATGAATATTGTTAAGGGAAATGAATATTGGTCTGCCCTAGCATCAAGTCAGATTATCAGTAATGTTCCTGCAACCCTGCTGCTTTATCCTTTTGCTATGGAAGGTCAAGAAGCCCTGCTTGTAGGTGTGAATGCAGGAGGGCTTGGAACCTTAGTTGCATCCCTTGCAAGCCTTATTTCCTTTAAGACATATTCTATAAACAGAGCTCGTCTTTCCCTTCCTTCTGCCGGCAAGTATTTATTTGTATTTACACTTGCCAGCATACTTTTTCTTGTTTTGCTTACAGCCCTTCGTTTTATTTTGAATTTAGTGCTATAATGGCATCCCTTACAGAGTCGTAGTGGGGACCTACTAAACCAAAATCTTTTTCCTTGTAGGTCCATAAGGCCCTACCGATTCCGTTGTTTTGCAAAGCCTTTTGAATGTCTATTAGCCAACGCAGAGAATCTTCTGCTTCTGCCTGGTCTATAGCACCATACTCGCCGCAGTAAAGGGGAATATTCTTTTTCTTAGCTGTATCAAGGGCTGGCTTGAAGAGGATTTCAAAAAAGTTTTCGTCCATTTTAAGAATATCCATAGCAGGGTCAAAAATTGCTCCGTGACGGGCTTGGGGAATTTCGTTGCTCTTGGCCCTTAGGTATTCAATTGAAGGACCTGGATACGAAACTTCAAAGTCAGAAGGCATATTTTCAACCCAATAAGCCTTTTGGTGGGTAAAGACAAATGGCTCGTAGCAGTGGAAAGTGAAAACTGTTTTTTCATCAACGGGAACTTCTATTCCTGGAACAGCAGAAACACTGTTGTAGTTTACTCCGCCAACTACAATCCAGGTTTCTTTAGCAACAGCTCTTATTTCTTTAAATGCACGACTGGCAATTTCATTCCATTCATTTCGGAGGTTGGGGTTTACGATTTCGTTGAGCAGCTCAAAGGCGACAAAATCAGACATAGAGCCATAGCGCTTAGCCATAACAAGCCAAATGTTCACAAAAAAGTCTTGTAGCCCCTTGTCGTGAAAGAATAGGTCAGGATCTTTTACTTCAGCTGTGTCAAACATATAGCCCTTTGTTTTGTGTAAGTCAAGAACTAGATTGAGGCCAGCTGCCTTACACCAAGAGATGCAGGAACTTATACGACCAAATCCTTCTTCTATTTCTTTTCCATCTTCTGTGAAAATTATATCGTAATCAATAGGAAGGCGAACATGATCATAGCCCCATGTGGCAATCTGCTTTATGTCTTTTTCTGTTATAAAATTGGAAAAATGTTCTTGTGTGCGGGCAACGCACTGCGAAATCCAACCGCCAAGGTTAATGCCTTTTTGATATCCTGTAAAAACTTTCATGTTTCCCCCTTTTTTTTGTAAAAATCTTCTTTTATTATACTTCAGACAAAAGAGAAAAATATAAGATTTGTGGCAAAAGTATCAAAATTCTGTTTTAATTTTTTTTGACATAAATTTTACATTTTTGACAGGATTTTTATATTTTTATGGAAAATTCCGTTTAATAATGGACTAAAAGGTTTCCTTTTAAGATTTTTGGAGGCGAAAATGGGATTTTTTAAGTTTTCTTTTATAACATTCTTGACAGTGCTTTGCCTAAGCGCTTGCACAACATCAAAATCAGTTTCAAAGTATACCGATGCAGATCTTGTTTGGTCAGATGATTTTAACGGGACAGAGCTTAATACAAATGATTGGAACTATGAATTTCATGAGCCAGGTTGGGTTAATAATGAACTTCAGTCTTATGATGATTCAAAAGAAAATACTTATGTAAAAGATGGTTTTCTTATTATTCAGCCTTTGAGAAAACAAAATGCAGACGGGACATTCTCTTATACTTCCGGCCGCATCAGTACGCAAAAAAAACATGCCTTTACCTATGGCCGCTTTGAGGCAAGGCTAAAAGTTCCAAAAGGGCAGGGCTATCTTCCGGCTTTTTGGATGATGCCTGATGATGAAAGTTTTTATGGGCAGTGGCCTAAATGTGGCGAGATAGATATTATGGAAGTTTTAGGACATGAAACTGATACTGTGTATGGAACTATACACTTTGGTGAGCCACATTCACAGGATCAGGGAACTTATACTCTTGCCTCTTCTTCTTTTGCGGATGAATTCCACGTCTTTGCAGTTGAATGGGAACCTGGAGTTATTCGCTACTATTGCGATGGTAACTTGTATAAAACAATGAATGATTGGTACACCAAGCGGCCAGGCTTTGGAGAGGTAACTTATCCTGCTCCCTTTGACCAGCCTTTTTATATGATTCTTAATGTTGCGGTTGGAGGTAACTGGCCAGGCTCCCCTGACCAGACAACCACTTTTGATGAAAAGGCTCAGCTGCTAGTAGATTATGTAAAAGTGTACCAAAAAAAATCTTACGATGAAAATGTAGAAAAACCAAAGAAGGCTGCTGTTATTGATTCACCTGCTGGCAATATGATTAAAGCTAGTAAGGAAAAGTGGACCTTTCTTACTGCTCAGGGAGGAGAGGGGAGTCTTTCTGTGGAAGATGGAAAAATTGAGATTGCCCCTACAGCTGATGGTCCGGTTGAGTATGCGGTACAGCTTGTTCAAGGTCCCCTGCCCATGATTAATGGTAACGTTTACCGCTATTCTTTTGATGCAAGTGCAGATGAGGAGAGAACTCTTGTTACTGCAATTACAGCCCCTGAGGTTGGCTGGATACGATACTTTGCTGACACAAAAATTTCTTTGGCTAAGGAAAAAAAGCATTTTACTTGGGACTTTACAATGTCAGCTGAATCTGATGCAAATGCCCGGGTGGAATTTAATCTTGGCTCTCAGGGAAGCCTTGCAAAAGTTTATATTGAGAATGTTACGCTTGAAAAAATAGGGACCGCTGATTTGTCTTCATCAGAAGTAAAGCTTTTGCCTGACGGAAATATTATAAGGAACGGTCAGTTTCAGGAGGGTAAGGGGAGGCTTGCTTTCTGGGAAGTTGAAAGTGCGGATGAGCCTAAGGTTTTTGTTACAAATGATAAGGGGGTAAGGGAGCTGAAAATCACAGGGCCTGCGAAGGTGAGCCAAAAGGATCTTGTGGTTCCTGGTAAGAAGGAATATATTTTGTCTTTTGACGGACATGCCTCTGCTGACTGTTCAATAGAAGTGAATGTTGGAAAAATGAAAGAAAAGGTTGCCCTAACTTCTAGCAAGAAGCATTATGAATTTGTGTACATGGACGATATGACTTCTAAGTGTGAACTTGACTTTGTTTCTTCTTTAGACAATACAGACGTTTATATAGATAATGTTTTCTTTAAAGAAAATGCGATATTGCTTAACGGGGACTTTTCAAATGGAATGGCAGCCTGGGACCTTTACTGCAACGAAAGTGCTGATGCTTCTGTAAATACCTCTTCTGGTTCTGCAACTATATCTGTTTTGAAAACAGGCAATTTGGATTGGATGATTCAGCTTAAGCAGGGGAATATTAGTCTTGAAAAGGGAAAAACATATAAGGTTGAATTTGAGGCGATGTCTGATATTTCAAGAACAATTATGTGGGCATTGCAGAGAGACGGTTCTGGCGACAACAATTGGATTCCTTATTCAGATACACAAAAAATACAAGTTTGGAATGCTAAAAAAACTTACTCTCATACCTTTACTATGGAAAGTGAAAGTGACAGTGCAGTTATCTTTACAATTTCTTTGGGGGCTGTAGATGGCAAGGTGATAAATGAAGGGCACAGAGTTGTAATTTCAAATGTTTCAGTTGAAGAAGTAAAGTAAGCTTTTTTTACGTTGCTCAACATGACAATATTGTCAGTTTTCTTGCTATAGCTAGTACATCAAATATCAAATAACTGTCATGTTGAGTGTAGTGGACGAAACATTTCATCTCCATTAGTGGAAGTTCAAAAAAGCAGTCTTAGGTGCTCTGATTTTTCAATTTTTCCTTGCCTCATCTGTTGCTGTTAATTCAAAAAATCCTCTTTCTGTGATATATTCAAATCTATAACTGCTGGCATAATTGCAAGGAAAACAAAATAGAAAAAT
>CAJOQA010000026.1 GCA_905236465.1 uncultured Treponema sp. | reverse complement strand
CCATTGATTTGATGTTTGTATATTATATTTTTATAAAAAAAATGTCAATAGAAATTTTAAATTTTTTATAAATTTTCTAAAAATTTTATTTTTAGCTGTAGTCTGCACGGTAGCAGAATGGCAGTGCGAACAGCTACCGATTGCCTACAGATGCAAAGTGGGAGTTTGCGGCCCTGCGTCTAGCTCCCTCTTGTAATAAGTTGTTATATAAAATAAAATAGATTATATGAATTTGAATGACATCAGGCTTAATGCCTATAAGAAGGCCCGTGGTGATTCTGGGGAAAAAAAGGAAAGTGGAAATTTAGAAAATTCTGTAAAAAGTATTTCAAAAGAAATACGTTCTTCAGATCAAGGTGGAAAAGCCCCTGTTGTCTACAAGCCTGTATTTGAAAAAATAAACCGTACTTTAGACAAGGCTCTTGCAGGAACTGCCCCTGTTCCTGTTTCTACCCCTATGCAGGTTAAAAAGACTAAGAAAAATCTTGTTACAGAAAATCCTAGTGCAAAAGTTGCGGCTGAAACCGGCTCCTACTTTACAAAAACTAGTGCCACAAAAGAAGATGTAAAAGCTGCCGCAGACAATCTTGTTTCTAGGGGGCTTGTAAAAGTTCCCCAAGCAGAAAAAAAGCCAGGTGAAAAAGAAAGCATTTTTCACCGCGTCGCTAAATTCCTTGTTGTTATAGGGGTTGATGAAGCTGCAAAAATTCTACCTCATTTAACTGAAGAGCAAATAGAAAAAATTGTTCCTGAAATTGCAACTGTTCATTCTGTTAGCCCTGAAGAAGCAGAGCAAGTTCTTGCTGAATTTGAATCTCTTTTAGTAAAGGCTCGAGAAAGTGGGGGAGTAGACACTGCCCGTACAATTTTGACTAAAGCCTATGGCAGTCAGAAAGCAGAGGATTTAATTGCAAAAGCGGTACAGTTCCCCCAGGGAAAGCCCTTTGATTATCTTGAAGATGCTTCGGCAGAAAGAATTGGTATCCTTCTTGCAGGTGAGTCAGCTTCCGTACAGGCTCTTGTCCTTAGCCAAATAGATGCAAAGAAAGCTGCTGGTGTTATAAAGAAGATGAAGGCTGAAGAAAAAGCAGCCCTGGCTTTGCGTATTGCAAAAATGAAAAATGTTACACCGGAGGTCCTAGAGCGCACAAGCAAGGCCTTGCATGAAAAGCTGATGTCCCAAAATACAGAAAATGTCCAGAACCTTGACGGAACAGGAGTCCTTGCCTCTATTCTTAAAAAGATGGACGTAAAGACAGGTGCTTCTATAATCAATAGTGTAATGGAAGAGTATCCTGATGTTGGAGAGGAACTGCGCCGCCGCCTCTTTACAGAAGAGGATGTACTTAATTGTGATGACCGCTATTTGCAGAATACCTTGCAGTCTATGTCTAATACCGAACTTGCCATGCTTCTCCGCGGAAAAAATGATAGGTTTAGGGAAAAGATGTTAAAGAATGTTTCTAAGCATAGGGCTTCTGAGATTAAGTTTGAAGAAGAAACTGTGGATTTCATCCCCAATAATGAATGTCTGAAGATGACTAATATGTTTTATGCTCAGCTAAGAAGGGCTTGGGAAGAAGGCGATCTGAAAGTTATAGGCAGGGATGACGATGATGAGGTGTATGTCCAATGAAAAAAAATCAAATATATAAGGGCTTTAAAGTTTTAGATATAGTTCCGGTAGAAGATTGCTCGTCAACCGGAATTTTGCTAAGACACGAGAAAACTAAGCTAGAAGTATTTCATCTTTTAAATAACGATGAGGAAAATCTTTTTGCCTTTACTTTTAGAACTCCTCCTTTAGACAGTAGCGGAATTGCACATGTCATAGAGCATAGTGTTCTTTGTGGGTCAAAAAAATATCCCCTAAAAGACCCCTTTATAAGTCTAGAAAACCAAAGTGTAAACACATATTTAAATGCCTATACTTTAACTGATCACACCGTTTATCCTGCATCTTCCATTATAAAAGCTGACTATTTTAATTTAATGTCTGTGTATGCTGATGCAGTTTTTTTCCCTTTACTGAAACCTGAAATTTTCATGCAGGAGGCTGTTAGGTTAGAAGTTGATGAAAACAAGCAGCCTTCAATTCAGGGGGTTGTCTATAATGAAATGAAGGGCAACTATTCTTCTTTTGAAAGCGTTGCATCTTCTTTTGCCGATAAGACCGTTCTAGCAGGAACCCATTATGTATACGATCATGGGGGAGACCCCCTTGTTATTCCAGAGCTGACCCTTGCTAAGGTTAAGGCTTTTCATAAAAAGCACTACTGCCCCGCAAACTGTAAGATCTTTTTATACGGTAATATTCCAACAGAAGAGCAGTTGGATTTCTTAAGTGAAAACCTGCTCTGTCATTTTACACAGGCAGGAAAAGTTGTTTCTTGGCCAAAGGAAACAAAAGTTGCAATTTCTCCCCGCTGTGATGGTCTTGGTCCCCTTACCGGTGATGGCGGAAAAAGCAGCGCCCTGGTTTATTGGAAAATTGAATGTCAAAAAAACAAGAGGCCTTTGGAATTAACTGAAATTCTTTTTTTAACCAATTTACTCTGGGGAGACGACAGTGCTCCCGTAGCAAAAAAACTTTTAGATAGCGGACTTGGGCAAGATTTGGCCCCTCAGACAGGTTGCAGGCTTTCTTCTATATACCCCCTTACCGGCGTTGGACTTAGGGGCTGCGAAAAAAAGAATGCGGAAAAAATTAGAAAGGTAATTTTTGAAACTCTTACTGATATTTGCAATAATGGAATTTCTGATGATGACCTAGCTGCAACTTGCATGGCTTTTGAGTTTTCAATCAGGGAGAATGTAAGATTAAGCGGGCCTCATTCCCTTAGCATATTAAATAGGTGTATGCAGGGCTGGGACTATGACTGCAAGCCTTGGGAAACACTAGACTTTAGCAAAAATTTTTCCTACATAAAGAATAAAATAAAAGGCGATAAAGACTATTTACCTTACTTGATAAGGCGGTATCTTTTATCTAATAAAAGTACTTCTTTAATAACAGTGACCCCCTCTGCTTCCTGGAGCAAAAAGCGGGATGCTTTGGAAAAAGAAACTATAAGAAACTTACTTTCTAAAACAGATATTGCTTGCGTAGAGAAAAAAGTTAGCAAGATGATTGCTTTTCAGAACAAAGAAGAAAGCGATGAAGAAAGAGCGTTAATACCTCATTTAAATATAAAGGATTTGTCTGCTAAGATAGAAAAAATCAGCACAAAAAAAGAAGAGATTTGTGGTTTAAATCTTTTTGTCAACAAAGAGAATACAAATGGTATTGTTTATTTTAATTTAGCTTTTCCAGCCGACACCTTAAAGGCAGAAGACTATTCATGTCTTTCGTCTTTATGCACAAGTGTTACTCAAGTAGGATTAAAGGATGAAAGTTGGGATTCCTTTATGCACAGGGTTCAGTGTGCTACCGGCAGTTTTTCTGTCTATCCCAGGACCGGTGTAGCTGCAAAAAATTTGCCAAAAGAAGTTTTAGATTTATCGTATGTTGGCAGGGATTGGCTTGTGTTTCAATTCAAAGCGTTGGAAGAAAAAACTGAAGAGGCATTTTCAATTCTTGCTGACTGTTTAAATAAGACTGATTTTTCTGACACCGTAAGGCTTCAAGATCTTTTGAACTCTCGGGCAAATTCTCTTTCTACAAGTCTTGTTCCCTATGGCCACATTTATGCTTCAAGCAGGGCAGGGGGATTTACAAATAGGGTTTGTGCAGTAAGAGAAATTTGGGATGGCATTACAGACATTGAGAATGCAAAAAAAATGGCAAGCCAAAATATAGAAGAAAGTGCCAAACTTTTAAGACGGGTTTTTTCTGACTTAAAAAAGGGTGGGGCGGTTATTAATATTATTGGCACAGCAGCGGGCATAAAAATCTGCAAGAATATACTTCCTAAATTCATAAAAGAAGCAGATATTCGTCCGCTAAAAGGTAGAAGAAAAAATTCTGATAAGGACTTTTATTCTCTAATAAATCTTAGCGGGCAGGCAGAAAAGCAAAATCCTGAATTTATCCAAATTGGTGGCAGCGTTGGCTTTAACGCATATTCCTTTCCTAGCACCCTTTATGATTCAAAAGAAAGCCTTGCTGACAGGGTTTTTTGCCATATTCTTTCAACATCTTCTCTTTGGAAGACAGTCAGGATGGCTGGTGGAGCTTATGGCGTTTATCTTTTTCCATCTGCTGATTCGGGAATTACTAAGTTTTTAACGTATAGGGACCCCCATCCCTTTGAAAGTCTTAAGGCCTTAGGTTCTTGTATTGAAGAAGCCATAAATAGGGGGTTCTCTAAAGAAGAAACTGAAAAAGCGATAATCGGTTGTTATTCCGATGAAGTTACGCCTAAAAGTCCTTCTGGAAGGGGGTCAACAGGTTTTCTTCGTTGCCTGTACGGAATGGATGAAAAGCAAAAAGTAAAGAGAATTAAAAGCTTGCTTTCTATAACTTCAAAGGATCTTATGCAAGCCGCCCTTCGCTACAAGGAAAATATAGCGAAGGGAAGAAATGTAATTCTTTTTGGTGATTCAGCAAACTTAGTAAAAGCTGCTGAAAATACTGGAAAAATTATAAATATAAAGATATAATAAAGAAAAGGACTATTTACTAGCCTTTTTTTTACCTGAATGGAGATGATAATATGGAAAAGAAAACCTCTATAGAAGATTTCGTCGGCATGATCCGGCAGCTTGTCTCTGATGTTCAAGGTGCACCCTACCCGGGACAGGGCTTTGAACCTGAACTATATGCAATTTGGTATGAGCATGTCCAACGCAATGCCCAGGATTGTTTTGAATTTTTAGATGAAAATTTCCCCGCTGATAAGTCAGAATTAAGTAAAACTTTGCAGAAAATGTTTAAATAATCATCCTGTTTTGCCGAAAATGACAGTAATAAGACTGGTTTTTACCGGAGCTTTTCTGTATTTTTGGGTGGAATAGAATGGGATCAAAAAAAATCAGCGGCAATGAACGCTATATGCTTAAAGGTTCTCTTAAAAAAAACGGCTTTGATAGGTGGCGCCTTGTTACAAGTGGTTTTAATAAGATGACTGGAGAGGAGCGTACTTTTTTAATTGAGTTTTATGTGGTTAATCCAGCCCTTTCACCAAATGATGTTGTATTGGGTTTTAAAAGTCGCAAAGCTCATTCTGCTGCGGATTTGCAATATGCCCTAGCTGGAACACAGTCTGCAACTAATATGCAGGTTGAAAAATATGTGCAGCCTTCGTTTGTTATGGTAAAGGCTGCCATGTTAGGACTTGGCGGTAAACAGGTAAACGCATATTTTCCTAGTTCTTCCTTGGAAATTGGTAAAAATGATTTTATAATTAAGGTCGCAGCCGGTAGGGATGAGGAATGTTTCCTTTCTGATAATGAATGTTATGGTTCTGTAGCTGTTTCTGTTTCTAAGCTCAATGAAATGCCAGAGCTTTTAAGTCAGGCAGGAAGCCTGTCTTGGAATCTTAAATTCAAAAAACAAATATCATTTTCTCCCGACTACCGCGGAAAAACTATACATTGGTCTAGCTTTGGGGCAAGGACTGTTTTTGAGGGAAAAATTGTTCTCGATGGGGAGGAATATCTTGTTACTCCTAAGAAATCATATGGCTATATTGATAAAAACTGGGGAAAAGATTTTTCAAGTCCCTTCTTTCATCTTTCAGCTTCAAATTTTACAAGCCTCATAAATGGAAAGAGCTTGGACTATTCTTGCCTGGCAGTTCAGGGTGTCTATAATGAAAAATTATCCGTTTTAGCTTCCTTAGAAGACAATAAAATAGAGTTCCATGCTGATTCCCACAAAAAGTATTCAATTAATTTTGAATGTACCGAGATGCCAGAAGATGATGATGGTGTTAAGCTACATTGGACTGTTAGCGTCCATGACAGAAAGAGGGTCCTTGACATAGATATATTCTGTAATATCTCTGAAATGTTTATCCGCGACTATGAGAGCCCTGAAGGTGGCAGAAAACTCTTGAAGGTTTTAGGTGGCGGAACAGGAACAGGTGAAATGAGACTTTACAAGAAGATAAAAAAGAACCTGGAACTAATCGAATATGTCCGTATAGCAAATTGTATTTGTGAATACGGAAATATTGATTTGCCTGAAAAATAAACCCTCCTATTGTTTCCCCCTTATATTTCGTCCGGCTTCTTTTAAAAGGAGCTGGATAGTCTTAGAAACAGCATCCTTTGTCTTAGAATCAAGGTGAACGAAGGATTTTATCATATTCTTTACAGAAGTAAAAATATTTTGTGTAAGTTCTGTGTTTGTTGTGGCCTTACTATCTTTTAGCACTGTAAAAATAGTTTCTATAAAAAGTTCCCTCTGCTCAATTTCTAATTCATTTATCCAGTTGTTTACAGTCGTAGCGATTATCTTACTTTCTTTACTAGTATCTTCTTCTTCTACAAATCCAAGCGGTAGAGTGTGCCAACTGAAGGGGTCGTGCTGGTACAAGCCCTTTTGGTCGCTTTCCACAGTGGTATAGGTTGCATCGTGCTCAAAAATCATTCCGATTATAGAAAGTCTTGGAAAATATGAATGGATTTTTCTTTGTATGGCCTTGTATCCTCCTGTTTGGAAAAAGTTTTTACTAAAGCCAGGGCCATCATTATTGTATATAGCTTGAATCTGTTCTTGAATTTCTTTACTAGCCATAGCAGCGCTATAGATGGCAAGGTTGCCCCCCTTAGAATGGCCTGCTATTTTTATGGGAAGTTTTTTATTTTTTGCTATGTTTTTAAGATAGTTTAAAGCATCGCTTTGGGCAGGAACAGTCTCCAAATAGCCTAAGTTAAAATCTTCTTTCCAACCAACAATAGTATCATCGGTTCCCCTAAAGACTATACAAGAAAAAGTAGCGGAAGCGTATGTTATGGCAGCAAACTGCTCTTCTTTTTCGCTGTCAATCTTATTTATAAAGGCAGAAGCTTTAAGGTTTCCAAATCTTTTTGATTCCGCAGCCCTTTCAAAAAGATCAGCGGACTGTTTGTTTATCATTGCTCCGGCATTCTTTCTTTTTTCAAAATCATCCGATGACAAAAATTTAGCCTTTAGTTCTTTTAAACTAATTCCTTCATCGCAAAAATCTGGTGAAACTAGGCCGTCAAAATGTAAATATGTAATTTGGCAGAGAATCAGTGCATCGATTTCATTAAAGGGGACGTTTTCAAAAGTCAAATCGCCCCGCCAAAATAAATAGTCAGTCATGTTTGCCATAAAATCTTTCCTATACTTCCAAATATTTCTTATCTATATTATACTGTTAAAAATATTTTCTCAACAAGCAGGAGAATCTTTATGCAGATACTTTCTTTAGAAAAAGCCCTAAGCCGCTATGACTACCCTGGCCGCGGAATAGTTACTGGTCTTTCTTCAGACTCAAAATACGCCCTTACAATTTATTTTATTATGGGCCGCAGTGAAAACAGCCGCAACCGTGTTTTTATTGCAGACGGTAAGGGAATACGGACACAGGCTTTTGACCCTTCAAAAATGACAGATCCAAGCCTTATCATTTATTCGCCGGTCCGCGTTTTAGGGCAGAATACAATAGTAACAAACGGTGACCAAACAGACACGGTTTACGATGGCTTAAAACAAGATTTAACTTTTCAGCAAAGCTTAAATTCCAGGACCTTTGAACCGGATGCCCCCAATTTTACCCCCCGAATTTCCTCTTTGCTACAGGTATCTGACGGTACTTTTTCTTTTAAGATGTCAATATTAAAGAGTATGGATAAAGAGGGAAAGTCTTGCGGCCGCTACTGCTTTGACTATGATAAACCCATAGCAGGGCAGGCCCGCTTTATACACACCTACATGGGAGACGGTAATCCCCTTCCGTCTTTTGAAGGAGAACCAGAGCTGTTGGATCTTTCAGGAATAGCCACAGTAGAAAAAGCCGCTGATCTTGCTTGGAAAAGTTTAAATCAAGACAATAAGGTGTCACTTTTTGCCCGCTTTATAGAGCTTTCTTCTGGTAAGACTTTTGATAAGATTATAAACAAAAACGCTTAGGTCTTTTATATAGCCGATTACCTTGAGAATGTTGAGCGATAGCGAAAGAGCTTTTGCTACGCTCAACAATTTTTATCCAGTATTTTTTAGAATACTTTTAAGGCTTTTTCAATACGAGCGACGGATTTTTCTACCCCAAGGATCAAAATAGAGCCTATAAGGGGAGGGGAAACCCTGCTGCCTGTTACAGCCATACGAATCGGCATCATAAAGTCACCGAGTTTTACTCCAAGCCCTGTTGCAGTGTCACGGGCAAGATTTTCTGCTGCTTCGTGATCTAAGTCAGGAAGTTTTTTTACAAAGTCCCTGGCTTTTTCAAGAATTTCTTTTGTCTTTGCAGCATCAAGTTTTTTAGGAATAATCTGCTCTGGAGCAAGGACTGCCGGCTCTGCAAAAAGGAAGTGGACCATTTCTGCTGCATCAGTCAAGAAATGAAGCCTTTCTTTGATTAGGGGCATCAATTTTATTAAAGCAGCCTTAACTTCTTGGCTTGACATACCCATGCTTTTATCTGTGCAATAAGGAAGCCCGTCTTCTCCTAAGGCAAGACCTGAATACTCAGGGCCAACTTTTGGCTTAGGCTGAGGATTGTCAGGGTTTATCTCTAAAGTGGCATCCCCTGTTCCGGTAATAAAGGGCAGTGTCCACTTATACAGTTCCTCATCGCTTAGCAGGCGGATATACTGACCGTTGTACCATTCCAATTTTTTGTAGTCAAAAACAGCAGGGGCCTTGTTCAAGTGCTCAAGTTTAAAGTTTGCGGCTAACTCCTGCAAAGTGTACATATCTTTGCCGTCTTCATAGGAACAACCAAGCAGGGCGACATAGTTGACAATTGCCTGTGGTAGGTAGCCACGGGCCCTAAATTCATTCAGGCTAGTTGAACCGTGCCTTTTTGAAAGTTTTTTCCCGTCAGACCCATTTACCATAGGCAGGTGGCAGAATTCAGGGTGGTCCCAACCAAAAGACCTATACATCTGAACATGCAAAGGGGTAGAGGGAATCCATTCCTGAGCACGCATAACGTGGCTGATTTTCATCATGTGATCGTCAACAATGTTGGCTAGGTGGTAGGTGGGGAAACCGTCGCTTTTTAAAAGAACAGGATCCGGAGAAATGTCTTCATTTTTCCATTCAATGTCACCTAAAAGGTGGTCATGGAATATTGTCTTTCCTTCAAGAGGCACTTTTAAGCGGATAACATAGGGCTTGCCCGCATCAAGATTTGCCTTTACCTCTTCCGTCGTTAAATGTCGGCAGTTACGGTCGTATCCTGGAGGCATTTTGTTTTCAGTTTGAATTTTACGGATTCTTTCAAGACGCTCGCTGTCACAGAAACAGTAGTAGGCCTCTCCCTTTTCTACTAGCTCCTCTGCATATTTTTTGTAAAGCTCAAAACGTTCGCTTTGTACATAAGGGCCGTATTCTCCCCCCTTATCCCCGCCTTCATCCCAGTCAATGCCAAGCCATGCCATAGTATCGTAAAGATTCTTTACGTATTTTTCATCATAACGGGTGCGGTCTGTGTCTTCTAGGCGCAGAATGAATTTACCGTTTTTTGACCTGGCAAACAGATAGTTGAACAATGCGGTGCGAACTCCGCCTATATGCTGCATTCCAGTGGGGGAAGGAGCATAGCGGACTCTAACTTCATCGGACATTTAATAAACCTCTAAAAAAAACAGATTTTTGTACGGCTATTATACAAATATCATTAAAAATAGACAAGTAATGAAAAAAAATCAGATAAAGACTTTTAATTTAAGAGATAGAGTGATATAATAGAGGTATGGACAGAAGTAATTTTTACAGCTTGCTTAAAAGCCTTCCTAAAGCTGAGCTCCACTTGCATGAGGAAGCTGTGCTTGGAAGCAGGACAATTAAAGAACTTTACAAAAAAAGCCATAATGAAGATATGACTGATGAGCAGTATTCTGCTCTTTTTTCTTATGAAAATCTAGAGGGATTTTTGGAATCCTTTATGGCTATACAAAGGTATTTTACCCAGGTCTCTGATTTAGCATATATTGTAGATGATGTTAAAGATTATATTAAGGAAAATAATATAATTCATCTTGAAACTTTCTTTAGCCCTACATCTTTGCTAAAAAAAGGCTTTGATTTTTCTGAAAGCATAAAAATTATAACTGAAGGTTTTAAGAAAATAGAGGATGAATTGGGGTGCACTATACGGGTTATAGTTGATGTCAGCAGATCCTTTGGTCTTGAGAACGCCCAACATAATCTTGATTTAGTTTTAAAAGAAAATAATCCAATGGTAATTGGAATTGGACTTGGCGGTAGCGAGACTTTTGGGCCAGCACGTGACTTTGCAACTGTTTTCCAGAAGGCAAAGGAAGCAGGTCTTCATAGGGTTGTTCATGCTGGAGAAACTGAACTAAGTTGGTCTATGAAAGATTCTATAAATCTTCTTTCAGCAGAGCGTATAGGGCATGGTATTTCGGCCGTTTATGACAACGACTTTGTAAAAGAACTTGCCCAGAGTCATTTCCCCCTTGAAGTCTGTCCCACTTCCAATGTCTTTACAAAAAAGTATGTGAAATCTTTTGCCGACCACCCTGTAAAAAAACTCTACGATGCAGGTGTTTTTGTCACAATAAATACTGATGATCCTGTATTTTTTAAGGTTTCTTTAATAGATGAGTACTGGAATATTTATTCTAGCTTAGGTTTTACTTTGGAAGATATAAAAATCCTTGTGAAAAATGCCTTTAAGGCGGCTTTTATAAGCGAAGAGATGAAGGACAATTACTGTAAGAAGGTTGACCTTGCTTGGGATGCTTGGTTTGAAAGCCATCCTGATGTAAAAAAAGAGTAGTTATTTAATTTTTTATGCGTTTTTCTCATATTATAAAGGATTCAGGGCCTGAAAAGAATTCTCAGGCCTTTTCCATTACTCAAGGTTCGATTTTTAAAGCTCTTCTTTATTTCTTTTTTCCTATACTTGCGGGGACCTTTTTTCAGCAGCTTTATAACACTGTTGATGCCTTGGTAGTAGGCAGGTTTGTAGGAAAGGAAGCCTTGGCTGCGGTTGGTGGCGGTTCCGCAGTTTTTGTAAACCTTATAGTGGGTTTTTTTGTAGGGCTTACATCAGGTGGTGGCGTCCTTATTTCTCAGTTTTACGGTTCTCAAAATAACCGCGATATTTCTCGTGCTGTGCATACCTCTATAGCTTTAAGCTTACTAGGTGGGCTTGTGATGACTTTTATCGCCCTTATTTTAAGTAAGCCCATACTTATTATTATAAAAACACCAGAGGAAACTTTTAATCTTTCCCTCCGCTATTTGCTTATTTTCTTTACTTCTATGGTCCCTATGTTTGTTTACAACACAACATCCGCTATATTTCGGGCAACAGGAGATTCTTTTACCCCTCTTTTAATCCTTATTATTTCTTGTTTTTTAAATATTTTGCTAGACCTGATTTTTGTAATTATCCTTAAACTAGGGGTATCCGGCGCCGCAATAGCAACCGTACTATGCCAGTGCGAGAGTGCTGTGGTGTCCCTGGTCCTTTTGCACAAGAGTAAAAAATCAATAAAATTCAACTTTAAAAAACTTGAGCTTACCCCGCATATTTTTAAAGAAATATTAAGAATTGGTTTTCCTGCCGGAGTGCAATCAAGCT
>CAJOQA010000025.1 GCA_905236465.1 uncultured Treponema sp. | reverse complement strand
TATTCAAGCAGGCACTTATAAAAATCAGATTTTTTAAGTTTATCTTGAAAAAGATAGTCCAGGGGGGTAAAGTACTTTCTGCAAGAAGAATTCTTTAAATAGGAAGAAACAATCAAATCCGGCTGAATTTCATCTTTTAATGGGGGAAGATTTCTGCCAATTTCACTTTTATAGACTACAACAGTCTTAAAATCCTTATGCTCATAGTTAAAAAGCTCGGCATAAGAGGCGAATTCTGGAATATCAGTCCAAATTATAAGAGTTTTATTAGTAACAGAGCAAGAAATTAAGAAAAAATTCAGAATAAAAAGCAAGAGAGGGCAAATGCCAACCATGGGGCTAAGCCCCATAGCATGACACTTATTTTTTTGCCATTTCTTCTGCTGTATCATAAATGGATTTGTAAACAATTTCAATCTTATCCTCTTCAAGACTACTGAATGCCACCCTTAGCGTGTGGGAGTCGATTGCTATTGTACCAATTCCGCTGTCTTTTAGCAACTTCTGCCGCAAAAGTTCTGCGTCTATAGTATTAGTATGCAAAGACATAAAATAACCTGAATTAAATGGAAGAGGCTGAATTTCTTTACTTGAGTGAGAAGAAACAAAGGCCTTTACCTTTTTGTAGCGACCTTCAAGGACCTTACGCAAAGAAACTTTTTCTTCCTCGTAGTTTGGATTTGCAAATGCCTTTAGCAGGACTGACTGAGGAAGAGTAGAAGAGCAGGAAACGCTAGACCGGATGGCCGCCATCAGTTTTTTTACCAGGGCATCATACTGTTCTTCAGTAAAGCCCTTACAGGCAAAAGTCAAGAAACCACAGCGGAAGCCCCAGGCAAAATCCTCTTTTGTAGGACCGTCAATCTTTACAGCAAGGACATTAGGGCTTATATCTGCAAGGTAAGCAAAAAGGGACTGCTTTTCAATGTTATCTTCATAGTCAAGGCCAAAGTAAGCATCATCACACCAAACCATGACTTTTGTCCCTTTGTCTGCCAGTTCTTTTACCATAGAAACGATTTCTTTAGCCTCTTCAACAGTAGGGCTGTAACCAGAAGGATTTTGCGGAAAGTTTAGAAGCACTCGGACTGAACCACTTTTAGCTTCTTCATTTAAGGTTTGCTTAAGACCTGCCAAGTTAAATTTTCCATCAAGGAACATGGGGAACTGAACAAAGGGGGCATTGCGCCTAGCAGATGCAATAAGCACGTAGTTATCCCAGGAAGGGTCCCCTGCTATCAAGGACTTTGATTCATCCAGGAAAAGGTCTGCTAAATATGAGATGCCGGCTGTAAGGCCAGGGACCAGGACAGGCAAGGAAAAGGCTTTATCCTTTAGCGAAGGGTTCTTTTTTATCTGAGCTTCTTTCCATAAGGCACGCAGGTCAGGGTTACCGGCTGTAGGAGCGTAAGCAACAAGCTCGCGAGAAGTGAATGCCGGCAAGAGATTTTGCACACTGGGCAAGGCAACAGGGCTGCCGTCTATGACAGTCATGCCAATTGTACCGTTAGCGGTCTTTCCCAACTTTTTGGCCTCACCGGACTGGGCAATTATTCCTTTGGGAAAATAAAGTCTTTGTCCCAAATCAGAAAGCAAGGCACCTGCTGTGGTACCGGAAAGAATGTCATTTAATTCTTGTGCTAATGGTGTAATCATGATTGTTCATAGTATCGCAAAAAAACAGTAAATGTCAAGATAAAAACTGTATATTTATGCAATTTTATGAATATAATGCTTTTGATATTACACATTGGTACCCTCTAAATTTTGATTGACAAATGAGAAAAACGCTTTAAAATTAAGGAAATAATAGGAGGCATCTTATGCAAAGAAAGTTAATTTCTGTCATTTTTACACTTTTGCTATCTTTTAACCTTGCCCTGATTTTTTCATTTACTTCTTGCACTTTATTTTCAGAAGACGAAGGCTCTCTTTCTTTTTCAATAACAGTGCCAAACCGCAGCGCAACAGGCACGCAGCTATATTACTTTGTGGGAGTTTTGCATGTTCCGCCACAGGGGATTGCGGATGACTATGGATGGGACGACTTTCAAGGTGACAAGTGGAAGACAAGGTTCAATGGAGCAGACAATGAGCTTTATGCCCTTGCCTATAGCGAAGGAACTATAACCGAGGGGGTCCCGTCCGTAATCAGCGTAAAGAATATTCCTAGCGACAACAACGCCGGTATGTTCATAGTCTTAGGTGAATACGAGAATTTCTTCGAAGACGGCATGTTCCTTTACAGGGGAGGAAGCGGTGCCGGAAATATGTGTCCTCCTGCTACCGCAAACAAGACCTTTCCTATAAGGACAGGAAGCAATAATTCCGTAGACATTGTAATGGCATTAGAGGATCTAGATGAAGATGACATATACCAACTTTTCTTTGACTTTTCGGGTACGACAACAGACTTTAAGACGGTTTTGGAGCAAGATTCAGAGGAATCCGACAGGTACG
>CAJOQA010000024.1 GCA_905236465.1 uncultured Treponema sp. | reverse complement strand
GGGGAAACTTTTACAACTTCCTCTATTGAGCCCTGAATATTATTTTGCAAGGATAGCATTAACCTGTTTTTCAAAGTCTGAAAGTGCTTCTTCTTTTGTCTTTTCGCCAAGAATGAAGGAATCTATAGCCTCAAGAAGCAGGGATTCTATTGAACTGTCATAGCTTTGATCAAGGCTGCCGTCTACATTGTCAGCAGCTTCAGCAAATTTTCTGTAAAAGTTTTGTCCGCTAAGGTAAGGCTCTAGAAACATATCTTCTAGCTTAGCCACAACATTTTTATTAGCAACTAAGTCACCTACCTCTTTACCACGAGATTCAAGGAACGTGTCATCAGAACAAATAAATTTAATGAAATCCCTTGCAAGTTCTGGATTCTTTGTGTTCTTTGAGGCAGCAAGCCAAGTCCCACCCCAATACCAATAGGAAGGTCCCTGAACCATAGCCCAGTCCCCACTAGTAACAGGTGAAGAGGTTTTCAGAACATAATGAAGACCCCAGGCAGGCAAAAAGTATGAGAAAACCTCAACAGCTTCTCCATCAGTAGCCTTCAAGCTGTCTTGCATTCCTAAAAACCAACCTTCAGACCACTGACCGACTTTTCCATCACAGCCATTGTCCCGTAAAAACTTACAAGAATCGATAAATTTTTCTACTGCAGGATCAATATTCAGTTTCCCGTCTACAAGCCAAGGACTTTTGCGGGAAGCAAGGAAAGGTTTTGCTAAATCTGCAAGAGAAGAAACAATTGCACACTTTCCATCTGATTTTACAGAAAGAACTGTCGCAGTCTCAAGGAATTTGTTCCAATCAGAAAGAAGCTTCTGGACTTCGGCAGGATCATCTGTCCCCAAGTATTTTTTTGCAAGTGAACGGCGGTAGAACATAGCACCAGGACAAAGCTGCCATGACATTGCATAGACTTTTCCCTTATGACTTCCGATTTGGAAGGGATAAGCAAAAGACTTATCCTTTATTTCTTCATATATATCAGTCAAATCTAAAAGGAGTTCTTCTCCTTGCTCAATATATTTACGGATAAATGAAGACTCTAGGGTAAATACATCAAGTTCGGCATTATCTAAAATAGCCTGGTCCAACTTTTCAGGGAAGAGGTCACTAGTGGTAAGGGAATAGTCTATTTTTAAATTAGGCCTAGCTTTTTGATAATACTTTTCTATAATTTCATAAACTTCATCTGTAAAAGACCAGACTTTAAGTTTCTGTTCCAAAGCTACGCTTTCTTGAACAGGCTGTTCTTGTTGTTCTTGCTTTTTCGACAATGATTTCTTAGCCGAGGCAGCCCTAAGTTTGGATGTGAAAAAAGTTCTTGTCTTTACAATTCCAAAAGCTGACACTAGGTCAAAATCTTCACGGGAATCCTTTGAAAGGCTAGCAAATTTATCAAGAATTTTATTGTAGATTTTCTGCTTATCGTACTGGTCCCTTGTGGAAACAGAATTAAACAGGACCTTACTTTCAAAGGCCATTTTCTTCAACTGGGGATACTGCTCAAAATCACAAAGGAGCATATTCAGCTCGGAAAGCTTTTCATCGTAGAAAAAGGCATAGCAATTATCGGCATCCTTGCTGATTGCGAAGGAGACTTGCCTACCGTCAAGTTTTTCATCAAAAACTTTTGCCCAGCCATGTGGTACAAGGGCTTGCGCAAACACAGACAGACACAAGAAAACGCCGGCAAATAACATAAAAATCTTTTTCATCTTAAACTATAATCCCCTTTGTAGAAGGAATCTGTCCCTGCCTTCTAGAATCAAAATCGACAGCTTGTCTGATTGCCCTAGCGGCAGCTTTAAAAAGGCCTTCCATTTTATGGTGATCAGAGCGGCCCCTGATAGTATCCAGATGAATATTGCACTTAGCCCCATTTGCAAAACCTTGCCAAAAGTCTTCAAAACAATCAGTTTGAAATGAAGCCTGAAGGCCTTGCGGGCTTATGCTGACTAAAGGAATGTTTGTAAGGGCTGCATTACAGACACAGAAGGGACGGCCACCAAAATCGACAGACACCTGCAAGAGGCTTTCGTCCATGGGGTAAATAAAAAAGCCCGAACGCCAAATTCCTGCGCAATCCCCAAGGGCTTTTGCAAAGGCCTGCCCCAAAGCGATTCCAGTATCTTCTATTAAATGGTGCTCATCAACATGCAAATCACCAGACAAGGAACCTGACAGATCAAAATCCCCGTGCTTACAAAAGGCAGAAAGCATGTGGTCAAAAAAACCCAAAGGATTTTTAAGATTATATTTACCAGAACCATCTAGGTTCAATTTCAGCACTATCTGAGTTTCCTTTGTATTCCGTTCTATCTCTGCAATACGTTCCATAAAATTTCCTTAAATCATAACCTTACGAAGACCGTATTCAACAATATCAGTGGCCCCCAAAGCCTGCAACTTAGGAAGAAGGGTTGGTACTTCAGATTTTTTTACAGCAGTCTTTATTGCATAGCCTGAATCACCGAAGAGGGGGCTGACAGTTGGGCTTCTCATAGAAGGAAGGGCTGCTACCAAAGCATCAAATTTTTCTTTTGAGACATTCATCTCTAACATAACCCTACCCCTTGCGTTGAGGACAGTCTCAAAGAGCATCTTGAGTTCAAGGATTTTTTTCTTTTTTTCAGGATCTGCAAGGGCAGCTTTAGAAGCGTACATTCTTGTGGAAGATTCCATAAGTGTATCGACTATTTTTAAGCGGTTTGCCTTAAGGGAAGAACCTGTGCTGGTATTATCTATAAGGATTTGCGCTATTGAATC
>CAJOQA010000023.1 GCA_905236465.1 uncultured Treponema sp. | reverse complement strand
TTCACGGAAAAGTGAAAAGAAGAAGAGGTTGCGGCTTAATGTAGCCGGAGTTGAATCCACAAGCCCATACTCGTTCTTGTTCTTATACCACAAGGTTGTGTATGCCCCTTTAGTTTGGTGTCCTTCAATTGCAGGATATGGCTCAAGGAAAGAGAGATCTATAAAGTGACTTCCGTTAATCCAGGTGGGATCAACGACATTTGCCCTGTATCCTAAGTTTTCAGAAAAAAGCCGGGGCAGGACCAACTGGGACCTGTTTATCTTTTCTATAAAAGTAAGATCTGTCTGCTTGTTTATCTCAAGCGGAGTGTAGCCGTAACCACCAAACAAGGCAGGCGCCCCTTGCAAGGTGTGACCGTTATAGGCAACAACATTCTCGTAAAGGACAAAACCAGAGAAAACTTCAGCAAGCTCAGGGTCCTCTTTCATGATTTCAGGCACCAAGGGGGATTGGGCACGGTCAAGCATGAAAAGAAGCACATTGGGGTGGTTCTTGGAAAGATGGAAAATGGGCTTAACCTCATCAGCCTCCCCCGCTGTAGCAGCAACATACTCCTTATACTCTTTGTTAATTGTATATGAGTTTGCAACAGAGATAGCAAAGAGGGTCAGTAATATGATGGTTGAAAGTCCCGTAAAAATCTTGTACTTTTTCTTCAGCATTACAAATATTACAGCAGCTAAAAGAAGCAAAAGTGCCAGGAAATTCAGCAAGGATTCAAATGAAATAGTCTTAAAATCAGAAAGATTAAGGAAAGAGATAAAGGCTGATATATCGCCATAAGCAATCATAAAGACGTAAGAATCAAGCAAGGCCCCATACGATACCGCACAAATAAAGAGAGCCAGCACAGTCTGAATTTTTGCATTAAAAAGAAAGTAAATGCAGAGAAACCAAAATATATTAAGTCCCGCAGATTGCAGCAGGGTATTGTAAATATAATAGAAAGGACTTGAATGTTCTCCTATATTGGCAAATTCCGTTGGAGAAGAAGAAATCAGGGTAGAAGGAATTGTATAACCTGAAAGCAAGCAGAGGAGCAAACAAGACAAAATATAAATGGAATGGCGGGCCTTTTTGTTTTGAACTAAGGCATCAAGAGGGCCTGCAAGCAAGGCCTGTATTCCTTTCAAAATAAGAGGAATGCAGAAAATCACTGCAAAAACCAAGGCTATAAGCAGTTTAAACTGAATTCCTGTCCTAAAAATAAAGAGGGACCAGAAGGCAAGAAGGGCAGAAACGGCACAAGTAAATATATAAAACGATTTAAGAGGATTTTTAAGTTTGTAGAATATATTCTTTACCATACTGAACAGGTTATTACAAGTCCAATATAGAACAAGGCCCGCAGGTGAATTATAAAGAACTACCAAAAAGATTGCGGCCATACCAAAAATCTGCACTTTTTCGCGGATTCCGTGCCCCTTAGAATAAATAATACCCGATATACAGTTTATAAGGGTCATAGCAATAGGAAGAACGTTTACTTGAAAGTTTCCTATTGAAAATAAAGCATCTGGGCTTCCTAAATCCCTGATAAATAGGAAGGAAATTCCTTTCAGGCCTTCTAGATGCGAAAGAAAGCGGTAGGCTGCAAGGAAGAAGGGAATCTGAATCATAAGGCCAAAAGATGACCTTAAAGACATAATAGGGCGGTACTTACATTCTTTATAGTAAGCGGTAGTCATCATATAGCGTTCATCGCCCTTAAAAGCCTTCTTTATGCGGTCAAGCTGCTTTTTCATGGCATTCTGCTTGTTACGCTCTACCTCCTGCCAGCTTTCCGCAACAGCATATAGGGGTAAACAAAGGAGGGTTATTCCAACACTAACTGTAATAATAGCAATGCCAGGATTGTCAAATACCTTAAAGAAAAACATATAAATACATTCTATTAAGGTATACAAGGGGTAAATAATAAGTGTGTATAAAAAGTGTGCCATAAAATTCCTTATCCTTTTATTCTATAAGAACACTTTTTTATTGTCAATGTAACAAACAGGGTAACTTTCTGCAAAAGTCATAGGGCTTTTGTATAATTTTCAAAGCGGAGTCGAACAAACATTGACACGTATTAAAAAAACATGATACCCTTTTTATATGTAGCACTATTATATGGATGTAGCACAGGCACTTGCAAATGAAAACTTAGAGAACAACTTTTTAGGCGGGCAAAATCCGTTCACCCCCTACCAGGAGTCAGCTGCCACAATAAATCTTGAAAGGACGACAGTCTACGATAGCGACTTTTATTTCAAAATTCTTCAAAATATGACAGGGTACTTTAACGGTACTATCAGCCTACAGCAGGCATGGAACAACTTCTACAAAGAAATGGAGCGGAACTATCCCCAACTGGACTTTGGCGAAGACAGGTGACTACGCAACAACAAAAAAATGTAAAGTTTCATAAAATGTTCCCCCAGTTTGCAAAGCAGACTGGGGATATTCTTTGCAAAGCCCAGTCAATATGCTATAATAAAGGTATGAAGGAAAGACTTTTACCAATTGGCATTCAAGATTTTGAAAAATTAAGACAAGATAACTGTATCTATGTGGATAAGACAGACCTCATTTACCAGCTTGTACAAGCAAAGTCGCCTTATTTTTTAAGCCGTCCCCGAAGATTCGGAAAAAGTCTTTTGCTTTCTACAATGGAATACTATTTTCTTGGCAGAAAAGATTTGT
>CAJOQA010000022.1 GCA_905236465.1 uncultured Treponema sp. | reverse complement strand
GCTTCAACTTCATCAAGTGGTATTTCTTTTTGTTTTTCAGCATCAAAATTAAATGCAAGCAAAGAGCGCAATGTGTGTGGACGGTTTTCATCATCTACCAAAGCCGTATACTCTTTAAATCTTTTATAGTCACCGTTTTGAGTAGCTTCCTGCAAGGCTGTTATTGTCTCTGGCGAATACAAGTGATCTTCTGCGCAAGGACCACGGCGGAATTTGTGGTTGCCAACACTTTCAAGATTCGTATCAACTGTAAGACCTAAGGGGTCAAAGGCCCTGTTGTGGTGGTAGGTTACATCGTCTTCAATTTCTTTCAGACCTATTCCACCTACACGGCTCACAGTGTTTGTAAAATAAACATCGATTACATCTTTTGCAATACCAACTGCTTCAAAAATCTGAGCTGACTGATAAGACTGAATTGTGCTGATTCCCATTTTTGCTGAAATCTTCACAATGCCATTTAGCAAGGCTAGATTGTAGTCATCAATAGCAGTGTGGTAATCCTTATCCAAAATCTTTTTGTCAATAAGCTCCGCAATACATTCATGCGCCAAATAAGGGTTTACTGCCCTAGCTCCATACCCTAAAACCATTGCGGCCTGATGTACCCCGCGGATTTCTGCGCTTTCAAGAACGATACTGATTGCTGTTCTTTTTTTAGTGCGGATTAAATACTGCTCTACAGCGCTGACTGCAAGTAGGGAAGGAATAGCAACATGGTTTTGGTCTACACCCCTGTCGCTTAGGATTATTATATTAGAACCTTTGCGGTATTCCCTGTCTATGCTGACAAACAATTCATCTAAGGCAGCCTTCAGCGAAGTATTTGTATAGTAAAGGAGGCTGACTGTGGCAGACTTTAAACTTTTTGTATTTAAGCTTTTTATTTTTATAATATCAACGCCGGTAAGAATCGGATGGTTTATTTCTAGAACTGCACAAGACTTTCCTTCAGGCTCCAGCATATTACCATCGCTTCCCAAATACACGGTTGTATCAGTTACAATTTTTTCCCTTAAAGAATCAATCGGGGGATTTGTGACTTGAGCAAAGAGCTGTTTAAAATACGAAAATAGCGGAGGATGCTTTTCAGAAAGAACTGCAAGAGGGGTATCAACACCCATACTAGCAGTCGGCTCCACTCCGTTCTTTGCCATGGGTAAAATTGTTTCCCTTACATCTTCGTAAGTCCAGCCAAAAGCCTTATAAAGTAAATCCCTTTCTTCCTGACTTGAAACTGGAATTTTTTTATTGGGGATAGAAAGATCTTTTAGCTTTAAAAGATTTTGGTCAAGCCATTCCCCGTACGGTTTGTTTGTAGAAAAATAGTGCTTGCATTCTGCATCGCTTACAATCTTTTTTGCAAGAGTATCAACTAAAAGAATGCGGCCTGGCATAAGGCGGGATTTCTGCACGATATTTTCTTCAGGAATATCAAGGACACCGACTTCAGAAGAAAGTATCAGCATTCCATCTTTTGTAACATAGTAGCGGGAAGGCCGCAAACCGTTACGGTCAAGCACAGCTCCTGCAAGATCTCCGTCACTAAAGATAATTGCGGCAGGTCCGTCCCAACTTTCCATCATAGTAGCCCAATAGTGGTAGAAATCCTGCTTTTCCTGACTCATAAAGGAATCATTACGCCAGGGTTCAGGTATACAGGCCATAATTGCAAGTGGCAGAGGCATTCCGCCCATAGTAAGGAATTCCAAAGTATTATCAAGAATGGCTGAATCAGAACCAGACATATCTACTGGAGGATAAACCTTACGCATTTCATCCTTATCAAGAACTTTAGAACACAAGGTTTCTTCCCGTGCAATCATCCTGTCTGCATTTCCGCGGATTGTATTTATCTCACCATTGTGGGCAATGAACCTGTTGGGGTGTGCCCGTTCCCATGAGGGGTTTGTGTTAGTAGAAAAACGAGAGTGGACAATTGCAATAGCAGACGTAAATTCTTCTGCCTGCAAGTCAGAATAAAAAAGACGAAGTTGCTTTACAAGGAACATCCCCTTATATACGATGGTCCTGCTAGAAAGGGAAGCTATATAAGTTTGCAATTGGGAATGTTCAAACTGGCGGCGTAAAATATAAAGTTTGCGATCAAAGTCTATGCCCTTAGCAATACCCTCCGGTCTTCCAATAAAGCACTGTGTTATTGCCGGCATACAGGCCCTTGCCTTTTCGCCAAGAACATCTTCTTGAACAGGAACATCGCGCCAAAAAAGAAAAGGCAGTCCTTCTTTTTGGCACAAAAATTCAATCATTTTTTTTGCCTGAGCACGCAAGTAGGCATCTTGAGGGAAAAAGAACATGCCTACACCATAGTCACGGGCCTCCCCAAGCCGTACCCCTTTCTTTTCAGCTTCTTTTACAAAAAAAGCATGGGGTACCTGAACTAAAAGACCAACGCCGTCTCCTGTCTGCCCAGAAGCATCTTTTCCGGCCCTGTGTTCAAGTTTTTCTACAATAGACAGAGCATTATCCACAATAGAACGGGAAGCCCTGCCCTGAATGTCTGCAACAAGTCCTATTCCACAACTGTCATGCTCAAAGGATTCGCGATAAAGTGTCCTGTTTTCTTTTTTCATACCGTCAAACTCCAGAGTGTTTTAAAAACAAAAAAAAGTCCGGCAAGGCTGAACTGCTAAACACTGGGCATAGCAATCCCGCCTAACCGGACTTCATTGTCTTTTTAACAGTATACATTATTTTGAATAAATATGCAATACCCCTGACGCAAGTACAATATTTTTTAGGGCTACCTTTTTTTCCCTAAATCAAGAAACAAAACGGCATTTGCCAAAATCACCCGCATATAGTATACTTAGCCCCATGGAACAAGATATTTTTGACCGCATCATGCAGCTACCGCTCCTAAGGATTTTCAATCCGCTTTATACAAAGTACAAAATGCCCCTGCTCTATATTTTTTTCGGGGGCACTGCATTTGTGCTTAATATGGTCCTCTTTTATGCAATAGACAGGTGGACTCCCTTGAATGAGCTTGTCAACAACATAATCTGCTGGGTAATCTGCGTGCTCTTCCAATTTTGGACTAACCGAACCTGGGTCTTTGACGGAAAAACTACGGGGTTAAAAGAATTTCTAAAGCAAATGGCTTCTTTTTTTTCAGGCAGGCTTTTTACCCTTTTCTTAGAAGAAGCTATCATAGCGATTTTTATAACATGGCTTAAGTTGCCAAGTCTTCCAATAAAACTTTTAGCCCAATTTATAGTCATTGTATTGAACTACGTAATCAGCAAACTTTTTGTCTTCAAAAAAAATATAAGCCCCCAAAAAGAAAGTTGATTATTAAATAAAAAATCAGTATATTTTATTTGAGGTATTTGATGAAAAATTTATATGAACCAGGTCAGCAGATAGAGACCAAGATTGTTGCTATCACGGATGATACTATTTTTCTTGATTTAGGATTAAAAAGCGAAGGTATCCTTAACAAGGCAGAACTTACAGACGAGAACGGAGTTTGCCAAGTAAAAGAAGGGGAGACAATAAAAGTTTTCTTTTTAGCAAATAAGAGCGAAGAACTTCATTTTACAACAAGGCTCAGCGGCAAAGATACAGGAAAAGAAATTCTTGAGAATGCGTATAAAAACGGCATCCCTGTAGAAGGTCACGTTACTCAGGAAATAAAGGGAGGCTTTGAAGTTATGGTAGGTTCAACAACAGCCTTCTGCCCTTACTCCCAAATGGGCTATCGCGACAGAAAAGAGCCGTCTGAATATGTGGGCCAGCACTTAACCTTTAGAATTCAGGAATACAAAAACGATGGAAAAAATATAGTCTTGTCAAACAGGCAGATTCTTGAGGAAGAGGCAAATGACAAATTGAACCGTTTGCAGAAAGAACTGACTGTCGGAATGACTGTAACAGGTAAAATTAAATCTATAGAAAGCTACGGGGCCTTTGTTGAGCTAAACGGTTTCCAAGCCCTACTTCCCATAAGTGAGGTTTCTCATGTCCGTGTAGCAGACCTCCACGATGTATTTAAAGTGGGGCAGGAAGTTACGGCTAAAATTATAAAAGCTGACTGGGCCCATGAAAAAATGTCACTTAGCACTAAGGAATTGGAAGCTGACCCTTGGGAAGGAATAGCAGAAAAATTCCCTGTAGGAACAAAAATCGAAGGTTCTGTTTCCCGCGTTGCAGACTTTGGGCTGTTCATAAACTTAGCGCCAGCAGTTGATGGTTTGGTTCATATTTCAAAGTTACCGGTAGAGCGCAATACAAACTTAAAAAAAGTTTACAAAGCTGGTGATACGCTTACTGTTACCGTAGACAGCGTTGACACTGAAGAAAAGCGGATTTCCCTTAGCCCTGTAGTCTCAAATGAAGAGCAGGACAACGCAAGTGAATACCTTTCAAAACAAAAAGACAGCGATGATGGCGAAACATACAACCCATTTGCAGAGTTGTTAAAAAAACGAAAGTAAGCAACCGTCACCCCGAACTTGTTTCGGGGTCTTTTTCCCCTTTTTTAAGAGACAAATTCCCTAATCCTATACTTTACACCCAATTCTTTGCAAAGTTCTGCGCATTTTTCTTCATCTTCTTTACTGATTGTTGTGCTAACCGTAGTCATTACAACTGAGGGAACATATTTTTTGCACTCTTTAGCAAAGTCCAGCATAGCAGGAAAAGCTGCCTCCTTAAAAATTGGGCGAACAGTTTTTAAATACAAATCAGGATTGCTAGAGTTTAAACTTATAGAAACAGTATCTATTAATCCCTTAAAAAGAGGAGCAATATTTTTTTTATTAACTAAATTTCCAAGTCCGTTGGTGTTAAGCCTTACTGGAATTTTATACTCTTCTTTTACAAAAGCAGCAGTTTCAAGTAAACTCTCTAATGCTTCAGTGGGTTCCCCATAACCACAAAAAACAATTTCGTTATAATCTGAAACATCAGTATTTTTAAAAGCAGTCTT
>CAJOQA010000021.1 GCA_905236465.1 uncultured Treponema sp. | reverse complement strand
GAAGTTATTGAAAAATGGGGAATTGAGCCTGAAAAAATTCTTGATTACCTTTCTCTTTTAGGTGATACAGCAGATAATGTTCCCGGCGTAAAGGGGGTTGGCGAAAAAACAGCTTTAAAACTTCTTAAAGAGTATGGTTCCCTTGATGGAATTTATGAAAAGGCTTTGGAGATAAAAGGAGCTATCGGCAATAAAATCCGTGAAGGAAAAGATTCCGCCTATTTTTCTAAAAAACTGATCTCCCTTTGCTACGATGTACCAATCGAAATTGACTTTGAGGCCTTTTCTACTGCAAATCTTGATTTTGCGGCAGCGGCTTCTTGCCTTGAAAAGTATGGGGCTAGCGCAGTGGCAAAGTCTTATTCTTCTGAAAGTTCAGGTCCTGCCCCTACAGTTGAAGAACAAAGAGAAATTGAGGTAGAGAAAAATGTCGGCGATTACAGTCCCTGCACGAAAGAAGAAAGCCTTTGTTCTTTTATTGATTCTGTCTTAAGTTCTCAGCAAAAAGAAGTTGCCCTGGATACAGAGACTGATAGTCTAAATACCAATGAGGCAGCCCTTGTAGGTTTTAGCTTGTGCTGCCAGTCTGGCAAAGCTATATATGTGCCACTTATTTTGCCAGGTGGAATGTTTGCGGAGGAAACTATAGCAAAAGAAGTTGCAGTCAGGGAAATAAACAGGCTTTTGTCTTGCCCAGACCTTACCCTTGTAACCCACAACGGCAAATTTGACCTTGAAGTTTTAGCTTCTAACGGTTGCCTGTCAAAGCCCCTCTGCAAGATTGTAGATACAATGGTTGCGGCTTGGCTTTTAAATCCTGATGCTGTAGGAAAAAGTCCCTATGGTCTTGAGTTCTTATCTGAAAAAATACTAGGCTTAAAAGGAACTGAATTTTCTGATATTGTCCCAAAGGGTAAAACCTTTGCCGACCTTCCCCTTGAAACAGCCTATCCGTATGGGGCAGAGGATGCAGACTTTACTTGGCAACTTTGGCAGCATTTTAAGGGGCAACTTGAAAAAAATGGCTTGAACGACCTTTTTTATACTATGGAAATGAAGCTACTCCCCCTGCTTGCACAGATGGAAGAAGAGGGGATACACCTTGACAAGGAGGCCCTGGCTTCTTATTCAACTGATTTAGCTAAGCAAATAGACGAAGTTGAGAAAAAGATTTATAAGGAAGCTGGTAGCGAATTTAATATTGCTAGCCCCAAGCAGCTGCAGGATATTCTTTTTACTAAAAGACATTTGGTCCCGGGAAAGAAGACAAGGACGGGCTATTCTACAGACACTGATGTTTTAAAAGAACTTTCAGAAAGAACTACAGACCCCCTGCCATCCCTCATTTTGGATTATAGGGCAATGACAAAAATCAGAAATACTTATGCCGAGACCTTGCCCCTTTTGGCAGATAATAAGTCAAGGGTCCACACATCCTTTATCCAGACAGGAACTGCGACCGGTAGACTTTCTAGCAGGGATCCCAACCTGCAGAATATTCCAGTCAGGAGTGAGGACGGAAGAAAAATCAGGTCTGCTTTTACCGCGGAGGAGGGAACCCTGCTGATCTCTGCCGACTATTCGCAGATTGAGCTAGTTATTTTAGCCCACCTAAGCAAAGATGAAAAACTTTGCAGTGCCTTTATCAATGGAATTGATGTGCATAAGTCAACAGCTGCCCTAATTTATGGGGTTAGCCCTGATGCTGTGACAGCTGACATGAGACGCTTTGCAAAGACGGTAAATTTTGGCGTTATGTATGGGATGGGGGCCTTTTCTTTGTCTAAGGATTTGGGAATAAGCAGGACTGAAGCTAAGAAATTTATAGACCAGTACTTTGAGACCTATGCTCAGGTAAAGGAATTTATTGATGCTACGATAAAAAGCGCCAGTGAAAAGGGCTATACCCAAACCATTATGGGGCGGCGGCGCTATATAGAAAAGATAAACAGCAGCAATAAAATTGAAAAGCAGGGGGCGGAGCGCATAGCGATAAATACTCCTATTCAGGGGTCAGCTGCGGATATTGTGAAAAAAGCCATGATTGACGTAAGCTCTGAACTTGAACGGGTAAAGAGTCCTGCAAAAATGCTGCTACAAGTTCACGATGAACTTATATTTTCTTGCCCCTCTGATGAAAATATCCTTAAGGAAACCCAGGCTCTAATCAGGGAAAAAATGGAAGGGGCTTTTACTCTTAATGTTCCCCTACGGGTAAGCATTGAAAGTGGGGCAAACTGGGGGCTTTTCCATTGATTTTATGTGTTACGGGGCCCATGGCGGCGGG
>CAJOQA010000020.1 GCA_905236465.1 uncultured Treponema sp. | reverse complement strand
CATGGCTAGGCTAAGCAATGTTGCTGTTGTTGACGGGGCAAGGGATTTCAGGCTTATGACTAAGCAATACAAAGATGCAGTTCTTTCTCTGTGTGAAAAAAACCGCTTTACAAAAGGAATTTTCCCTTGGATAGGCTTTAAAACAAAATGGTTTGCCTACGAAAATGTTGAAAGGGTTGCTGGAAAAACAAAATGGTCTTTTTGGAAACTATTTTTATACTCAATAGATGGCATAATAGGATTTTCAACTAAGCCTCTCGCATTTTCAGCTGTCGCAGGAATATTGGGAATACTTCTTTCCTTTGTCTTCATAATATTTATCATCATAAGACGACTTATTTTTGGAGACCCTGTACAAGGTTGGGCAAGCCTTGTCTGCATTATTTTATTTATAAGCGGCGTACAGCTTTTTACAACAGGTATTGCAGGTCTTTACATTGCAAAAATTTATACAGAAGTCAAGCAGAGACCTCTTTTTATTATAAAGGAGGAAAAATAAATTATGAATAACAAAAACAAAAGCTGTATTTTCTTTGCCTTTATCTCTATGCCTATGACATTTTGTCTTTTAGGGATTTTATATTTTAGGTTAAAAATAGTACCATTCGGAAACAATACGGTAACCTGTTGGGACGCAGAAATTCAATATCTTGATTTTTTTGCCTACTTACACGATGTCCTGCACGGGAAAGCAAGCATTTTTTATTCCTTCAGCAAAACACTTGGCGGAACAAACATTGCTGTTTTTTCATACTATTTATCATCACCTCTAAACCTTATTGTGTATTTTTTTGAAAAAGAAAATCTTCACGCTTTTTTTACACTTATTGTAAGCCTAAAACTTTCTCTAGTGGCTTTTTCCTGTACATTTTATATTCTAAACAGATTCAGCTCAATAAAAAAAGTTTTTGCAATCCTGCTAGGAATTTCATTTGCCTTGTGTCAATATTCTTTTACACAAGCAAGCAATATAATGTGGCTGGACGGACTTATCATGCTTCCTTTTATTTCACTTGGGCTATACAAGTTTATTCATAAAGGAAAATTCCTTTTGCTTACCATGTCCACGGCACTTTCCCTGCTTTTCAATTGGTACACAGGTTTTATAAACTGTATCTTCGCAGCTTTTTTCTTTGTATTTGAATGGGCCCTTTATGAATCAAACCAAACTGATGGTTTTTCGTCTAAAAGAATCCGTTCAGGTATATTACTCGGAATAAAATGTGCCTTGTTTATGATTCTAGGTATTATGATCGCTTCTTTTTTACTGCTACCAACCTTCATTTCCTTAAAAAACGGCAGAGGGCACATTGATTTTAACAGGGTAAAAAAACTTACTTTTTACTTAGATTTTCCAAGCATAATCCAGGGGTTCAACCTTGGCGCCACAAGTTCAAGAAGACAACTTTCTCTTTTTTCCTCTAGTCTCGTTATCATAGGGATGCTCGGCATTTTTTTACTTCCCCAAAACAAAATATCTAAAAACAAAAAGACCGTTATTATAGCTATGACTGTAGTTTGCATTCTCTTCTTTTGCTGGACTCCATTTTTTACTTTATTCTCTTTACTAAAAGACGCTTCATCCTATTGGTTCAGATACTCATACATCGGTATTTTCTTTATGGTATTTTGCGCAAGTCTCTTCTATGAAAACGCAGATTTTGACGATTCAAAGAAAATATTCAAAACCATATTTCTCTGGGGAATGCTTATACTCTTTTTAAATTATGTGAACCCCCAATATAAAAGAACGTCAGAAACTGTGACTCTATTATTTCTAACATATTTTGTTTACACTTTTGCTTTTTCAAAAAAAAATAAACTACAAGCCTTTTCTCTGTTTATTCTAACTGCATTATGTTGCACTGAAATAGTACTAAACGGAAATATGCTTTTAAAAATGTGCAAAGCTAACCAAAACGTTGAAGAGTTTAAAAAATACACAAAAGAAAACAAAGCTATCATAAATAATATTTTATCTGCAGATTCCAGCAATTACAGAATTTCCCAAACATCAACAAGGCTCTTCAACTTTGAAGAAAATCATACAGCAAACTACAATGAAGCCCTTGCCTTTTCCTACAAGTCAATATCAGGTTACACAAGCGATCCCGATGACAGGCAGAGAACTTTTTTAGACTCTTTGGGCTACAATAAAAATGGAGACAACTTTAACATCGTAAACACATCAATTATCCCATCAGATTCTTTACTTGGCGTAAAATATATTCTTTCACGTTACCCAATAAAAGGTTTATCCCTAAGAAAAGACTTTCTACCTGCAAACAAAAAATCGGTCTATGAAAATCCGTTTTGCCTACCACAAGCCTTCTCATATAGCAAATCAGAAAATCAAGTGGAATACAGGGGTAATCCCTTTGAATACATAAATTCTCTTTACTCTGAATTATTAGGTTATAGTGTAAAAATTTTTTCCCCAGTAAATTATACACTTGACAAAGATGATAGTAGAATAAAAAAATGGCTCCTTTACCCTTCAAAAAAGGGCCTTGCACTTTATGGAAAAATAAACTGTGGTTTTCATGATAAAATGTTCATGAATGTTAATGGATTTTATAAACAAAAGTACGCGGGTTGGTGTAGCCCTACTACAGTCTATATTCCTTGCGAATCAGAAAATGCAGAAATTCTGCTTGAATCAAAAGATGATTTTTCTGTCACCGATATATTCTTTTATCAATGTGACTTAGAAGTCCTAAAAAGCGCAATAGAGGAATTAAACGCAAATGCAGCAGAGGAAATATCTGTAAAAGATGGGCTATGCACTTTTATAGTCAACGGGAAAAGTAATCTGACCTTACACACATCAATTCCTTACAACTCCGGTTGGACAATCTTTAGAAACGGTCAAAAAGTTCAAGCAGATTTATTCGCTAACTGCCTTATAGACATTCCTCTAGAAGAAGGCAGAAATGAAATTATAATGCGCTACAAAATACCAGGACACACAGCGGGAATTCTTCTAACGATTTTGGGACTAGCGTTGCTGATTAACCGTTTTTACACAAAAATAAAGAAAAATATTCAAAAATTTACACATTTTTATGACTAAACTCTATGCTCTATGCTCTACGCTCTCAAATCCCTTGTTGACAAAGCTCCCATCCCCTTTTAAAATGGAAGCAAGGAAGGTTCAACATGATAAACTATTCAGAAGACCAGAGCAAACAGTACCACATACAGTGTGGAAAAGGGGATGTAGGTCGCTACGTAATACTGCCGGGGGATCCCAAAAGATGCAGCAAGATTGCGGCCTATTTTGATAACGCAAAACTGATTGCAGACAACAGGGAATACACAACATATACAGGGAGCCTTGACGGAGTACCCGTCAGCGTCACATCTACAGGAATCGGGGGCCCATCAGCTTCCATTGCAATGGAGGAACTGGTAAAGTGCGGGGCAGACACATTCGTCAGGATTGGAACCTGCGGAGGCATGGACCTTAACATAAAGGGAGGGGACCTTGTGGTTGCTACCGGTGCAATCCGCATGGAAGGCACCAGCAAGGAATACGCACCTATCGAATACCCTGCCGTCGCGGACTTAGAAATAACAAATGCCCTAGTAGAAGCCGCAAAAAAATCAGGACAAAAGTACCACACCGGAGTCGTCCAGTGCAAAGACTCCTTCTACGGCCAGCACTCTCCAGAGGTAAAGCCAGTCAGCTACGAACTTGAAAACAAGTGGCAGGCTTGGCTTAGGATGGGCTGTCTTGCAAGCGAAATGGAAAGCGCGGCTCTTTTTATTGTAAGCCAGTTCCTCCGTGTCCGCTGCGGTTCAGTCTTTCTTGTAATGGCAAACCAGGAGCGAGCGGCTAAGGGCCTAGACAACCCCGTAGCCCATGATACAGAGGTCGCAATAAAAACAGCAGTAGAGGCAGTTCGCATACTTATTGCTAAAGACAAGGTTGCAAAATAAGACAAATACTGCTAAAATCTCTGCATGATAGAATTAACTAGTAAACAGCGCAAGGGGCTTGAACGTTTAGCACAAAGACTGAAGCCCCTTGTCATAGTCGGGCAGTCAGGAGCAACACAAGCCTTGGAGCAAAAAGTAGCCCAATGCCTTAACGACCACGAACTTGTAAAAGTCAGATTCAATGAATTTAAGGAAGAAAAAAAAGAACTAGCCCTTGACATTGCCAATGCCACAAACTCTACGCTTGTGCGACTTATAGGCAACGTCGCAACATTCTACAAAGAAAGCGATGACGAGGAAAAAAGAAAAATCAAGCTGAACAAACTAACCTAAATGCTAAAAAATAACGGGCCGCTTTAAGGAGGAGAAACAACGGCCCGTTGAAGAAACATAATTTTCTTGCACTTAAAATATAGAACTTATAATAAATTCTGTCAATATATTTTTAAAATAAAACTTGTATTTTTTTTGAATAAAATTGCAGATTTTGCCATATTTCGCAAGGAGTGATTTAAAATGCAGAAAAAAATCGGAATTATCGGGGCGATGGCGGTAGAGGTAAAAAGCCTTAAAGCACTATTAAATCCTCTGCCAGGTCAAGAAAAAGTTTGTAGCGTACAATCCGGCAACCTTGAATTTACGGAGGGACTTCTTGATTCTGTTCCTGTAGTCATAGTTCAGTCTGGAGTTGGAAAAGTAAACGCCGCCCTCTGTACTCAGCGTCTTATCCTTCAGTTCTCTGTCACACACATAATCAACACGGGTATTGCAGGAGCTATGGCTTCCGGCTTAAAGGTACTAGACTTTGTAGCCTCAACCGATGCCCTCTACCACGACATGGATGCCACAGGTTTCGGCTACAAGGTCACTCAGATTCCGCAGATGGAATGTTCTGATTTCCTAGCAGACAGGGCAATGATAGAAGCTGCTGAAAAGACCTTCAAGGACCTTGCACAAGCCAAGGGACATAAGCTTATATGCGGAAGGATTGCCTCCGGTGACCAATTTATCAGCTCAAAGGAAATAAAAGAAAGCATAAAAAAGAACTGCGCCCCCGCCTGCGTAGAGATGGAAGGGGCCGCAATAGCCCATGCGGCTTACCTGAACAAGACCCCCTTCATAATCATTAGGTGCATGAGCGATATGGCTGATGACTCAGGTGAAAGCACATACAGCTTTAATGAAGAAGCAGCCGCAAACCTAAGCGCAGCCTTAGTCCGCGGAATGGTAGCAAAAATCTAGAAGGGAAAAGCAATGGAAGAAAAAGCTATTGACAGGGAAAAGATAATCATACACACAAGCCTTACCGGCATACTTGCAAACATAGTATTGGCCTCCTTTAAGGCCTTTGTCGGAATCGCATCATCTTCAATCGCGGTAATCCTTGATGCCGTCAACAACTTAAGCGATGCCCTCTCCTCTGTAATCACCATAGTAGGGACAAAACTTGCCCTCAAGGCTCCAAACAAAAAGCAGCCCTTGTCGCTTCGGGGGAAGACGCCTCTTTTGACGCAATCCTTTCAGCATCTGTTCTGGCAAGCGCCATAATCTTCATCCTTACCGGATTCAGTCTGGAATCTTATGTGGGTGTGGTAATTTCACTTTTCATAATAAAATCCGGACTAGAGATGATTTTTGAAACCCTGAATGACATACTGGGCAAAAGGACTGACTCTCAGCTAGCAAAGGACATAAAGGCTACTGTCTGCGAAGATGCGGATGTTCTTGGAGCCTACGACCTCTACCTCTTTAACTTCGGGCCGGAAAAGGATTTTGCCACTATTCACGTGGAAGTAAGCGACCAGATGACAGCCCCTGAAATAGATGCCCTGCAACGCCGCCTTATGGTCAGCGTACAGAAAAAGCACGGCATCATCTTAACAGGAATAGGAATTTATTCACGCAATACAGGGGACAGCGAAGTAGCACGAATGTACAGGGCTGTAAAGGAAGCTGTCCTTGCAAAGGATTATGCCCTGCAGCTACACGGTTTCTATGCAGACCTTCAATCAAAGACAATCACATTTGACCTAGTCCTTTCATTTGACTGCGACAGAAATCAGGCAGTAGACGAAGCCTGTGCTTTGGTGAAAAAGCTCTACCCTGACTTTACAATATGCGTACAACCTGACGTGGACATATCAGAATAGGGACTTTAAAAGTCAAGCCTACTACTGTAGAACTCCTTCAAGGCCCGAACCATCAGCTCCAGGTCAAGAGCCCCTGCGGATTCGTAGGGGGAATGCATTGCCCACTGGGCAAGACCAATGTCTACGGAGGCTATAGAAACCTTAGTTCCTGAGATGTTTCCCAAGGTAGAGCCTCCCCTCTTATCTGACCGGTTGGTAAAAATCTGGAAGGGAACACCTGCCTTTTTACAGACTTCCTTAAAGACCGCAGCAGAAAGCGAATCACTTGTATAGCGCTGCTCGGCATTAAATTTTATGACAGGTCCCTTATTCACAAGAGGCTTGTTCACTGGGTCAGACTCCCCTTCATAATTTGGATGCACCGCATGGGCATTGTCCGCGCTGACCATAAAAGATTTTGAGAGGCAGATTTTATGTTCTTCTTCAGAAAGATTAAGGGCCAGACTTATCCGCTCAAGGGTATCTGCAAGAAAAGTTGACTCAGCCCCCTGTCTAGTCCTGCTGCCAACTTCCTCGTTGTCAAAAACCGCAAATACCGATGTAACTTTTGCATCTGAAGACAAAAAAGCTTCAAGGCTAGTCCAAACACATTCAAGGTCATCCAGTTTTGCAGAGGAAATAAACTCGTTATCCAGTCCCCAAAAAGTAGGCTGTGACCGGCAGTACAAGAACAAATCCGCGCTGACTAGAGCAGACTCCTCAATATCCGCGTAAGAGGCAATCAGCTTTTTAAAAATTAAATTTGAATCCTGATTTTTATCCTCTTGAAAAGCTAGCAAGGGAACCATGTCTCGCGCGGCATTGTACGTGTACCCAGAATTCGCTTCCCTATTCATGTGTATGGCAAGGCTTGGGATCATAAGTAAATCCCTATCCACATCGATCAGCTTTTGCTTCAATCTGATTGTTTCATCTGATTCATCTGGGGAATTGCTTTTTGCATCTTTATAAATAACCCTTCCCGCAAATGACAAGGGGCGGTCAAACCAGGGGGCACAAAGCATTCCCCCATACGGTTCTACATTCAGCTTAAGGCAGGAAGCAGAAGAGAGAACGGGGTTTTCCTTTATTTTAAAGGAGGGGGAATCGCAATGGCTTGCGCAGATGTTAAAAGATTCTACTCCGCTCTTAGGAAGAGTAAAAGCTATTATGGCAGAAGAATTTCTAGTGACAAAAAACTTTCCCCCCAAAGCCAACTGCCATTTTTTATTTTCCTGCAGGCGGATAAAGCCCTTTGCTTCAAGTTCTTTTTCAATATTGGCGACCGCATGAAAGGGGCTTGGTGACTTTTGAATAAAGTCCAACATCCTCATGGCCTCTTTATTTTTTTCAGTTACTTTCATGCGGTCATTGTAGCAAGTTTTCTTTTAGTCTGCAAGATTATAGGCCCACAGCCCCTGATAACTTTTTGCATCCCCTGAAGCATAGAGGTTTAGCAGCGTCACATCAGAAGGGACTGTGTACTCAAGCTCATAGAAGCCACTTTTTGAGTTCCGCTTGAATTTTACCGGCTGGTCGTTTTCCCAGAAGGCAAAAGTAGAATAGTCTCCGCTCTGTATGCGGAAAGTATAGGTCTTTCCCTTTTGCAAAATACCAGTCCTTGGCTCTACCAGGCGGGTATTTTTCAAGCTGTGGCTATTATCATACTTTTTGGGGAAGCGGTTGCCTACTGCCCCATAACCCTTATAATCATCAGCAGCCTTCAATTCCACGTGCAGAACATCTAAAAAGAGTTTTGTATTAAAATCTCCTTCTTTTAAAAGCTTGTTGACAGTGGCGTTACGCTTTATGTCAAAAAGGTCTTCCTTCAGGTAATAGTATCCGTTTTCCTCAACCTTGTAATAGGAGGCCTTGAACAAGTCATATTCTTCAGCCTTGATTTTTTCTTCCGCCAACAAGGCTTCCAATGCGGGAATTATATTATTCTCAAAATGATAGACTCCTAAGTGATCGGGCAATATTGTTTCCCCGTCAATCCTTGCAGAAACATAAAGCTTATACTTCTGACTATCGGGAACATCGCAGGCAATACGGACAAGGCCGGCATTTCTATCTGCCCAGGCAGACTGCAATATCGCAGCTCCATCAGTTGCATTGACATCAGCGCGGACCAGAATCTTTGCATTTGACAGGTTAAGGGCAAATGAATATCCGGCTTCTTTTTTAAGGCTTCCATCCTTTGCATAAAGGCTGTCTGTTACCTCATTAGTGTAAAGTGGCTGCTCCTTTGTAAAGGAAAAGCCCCAGTCCCAAAAGCGACCAGTAACATAAGGCTCTGCTACAAAAAGTTCGGGGCTTCTTATCTGATTTTTAGGCAGGAACTGATCTTCTTCTTTTACAGGCAGGTGAGAATATATAAACTGTATTCCTGGCTTTAAGAACCACTCTGTAGAATAATGCTTAACAAAAGTCTTATAGTCAACATAACCTGCATCCCAAGTGCAATCAACGAGAAGATTTGTATTTCCTAACTTAACCACATTCCATGCGTGGTCAGGATTTTCCTTTAAGTAACCAGGGTATCCCCAACCTTTAGACCAGCCCTGAACAAATTCAGATTCTATTTTTGCATAAAAGCACATGGCATTAAAGAGGTTTGCATAGCCTGAACATATTCCGGCTTTTTTCTGCAAAACATCATAGTAGTACTGCTTATAGGAAATTTCAGGATGATCAAAAACTTCCGTGTCGTATGCAATATTATCACATATCCAGTCGTGAATGACTTTTACCTTAGCCCTTGTGTCTGTTAAACCGGAAGTCAAGACAGCGACTAGTTGGGGCAAGGTCTCTTTTGGCTCCAAAAAGACCTTTTCTTGAATTTCATTTGGTACGCGGCGGACACGGCTGTCCATTGCGACGCGGACATTTGAAGGCAAGGGGTTCTTTAAAAGAGAAACATTCGTTTGGCTTTGGTTAGAAGAAGTTTGCTTAGTGGCAGTTTGTTTGGTTACGGTTTGTTTGGTAGCAGTTTGCTTACTTACATCTGCATTTGCAACAAGTTTTGTTCCATCAACATAGTGGACAAACTTTTCTGCATTTTTTCCGCTCACAGAATAGGTTCCATCGGGGGTGTATGTTATGAAGTTTCTGTCTTTATCGCAGAACCAGGTAGCAAGCAGGTCTCCGCTTTCAGTTGAATAGCAGCAAAGCCTGTTCCCATAGTCGTGAATAAAGATTTTCTTACCATCTTTGCTAAAGAACATGTTCTCTATAGTAGAGCTGCTTTTTAGCCGTCGTACATACTTATTTGCCTGCAAATCGTAAATCCAGGGTTCCCTATATTTATCGATGCAGGCGAACCGACTATCGTATGAAAAACACACAGCATTATAGCCTTCGTCAGAAAACTTTTCCTGCACGGAATCCATATCAGCTATAAGAACCTTTGAAGATGAAAGTGCTGCAAAATATTTATCATCATAAGAGAAGGGACAGGATTCCATTGTACCCGTGGATTCACCAAGATTAGTGATGGACACTTTTCCCTCAAATATAAAAAGGGCATTGTTGTCCTCAGCATTTCTATATGACAAATACTTACCATTGGGACTTAGAAAATAATTGCTACAACCTGTGGCATCCTCTATATAAAGAAGTCCTTTTTCCACAGTTACATCATATAGAACAAATCGATCATAGCCATCAATATTAGCCTTGAAGGCTATAAGCTTACCATCCTTAGTTGAAGTAAAACTATTCATAGGAAAATCAAATCCAACAATTCCCATAGCCTGTTGTTCCTTAACATCATAGCGGAAAAGGAGCCAGTGCTTAGTCTCATTGTCAAACCGCTGATAATAAAGGCCCCCGCTTATGCAGAACGGATCTTTTTTAGGTATGTCTTGTAAAGCTTCCGGCAAGTCCTGTTTTTCCAAGGCACTGTTTAAAAGGATTACTCCACCGTCAGACTTTAAGATCCAAATGTAGTCTCTTGAAGGGTCATATTGAACTTTATAATAGTCTGGTGTAGAAGTTATCTCTCCTTTTAGTTTTCCGCTTGCCACATCAAACATCTGTATTTTTTTATAGAAAAGAATCGCAAGGGTCTTTCCGTCAGGGGAAAATGCTGCGGAATCTTTCATGTAATCATTTACTGACTCTTGTATCTTACAGTCAGGGAATGTTCGTATGGCAAAGCCGTCAGATCCCATGTCAAAAATAAGGTTACCATCCTGAGAAAATAAAACTTTTCCAGAATAGGTTCCAAAACTAGCAAAAGAAGTTATCTGTTTCTTTTCCAAAAGATCATAAACTATGATTTCAGAATTTTTGTCCCAAAAAGAGACAATAAGAAACCTTCCATCAGGAGAAAGATCGAAGGTCCTTATTTTCCTTTCAAAAACAATAGACTCTTGCCTATAATCGTCATTTAAATACCAAGCAAGTATCCGCTTACCAGTATCTGAACTGATTGCGGCAAGCACCTTAGAATTTCTGCTAAAAACTAAATTAGATACATAAGCTACAAGATCCAAGGACTTTAGCTTATTAAAAGAGGAGCCCCCATAAATTTCAAGACTTCTTTTTCCGAGTGAAACAACATAAGAAGCTAGATAATTTTCATCTGCAGAAAGTGCAAAAATACTACTTTTAATAGAATCAAGGGGCTTTAGGTTGCCACTTGCAATTTCATAAAGACAGGGAGATTTTTCCTCAAAAGGAATTAAAAGATATTTACTCCCCTGATAGAAGTGCGCCCTTTCACAGTGAGCAGCGCTTTGGGAAAAGGTCTTAAGCAACATGCCGGATTCCACATCCCAAACTTTTATATCATTAGATCCAGCAGTCATCAAAAAACGCCCATCACTACTGTACTCTATAACAGATGGACCGCCATCATGCCAATCCTGCACAACCAGCTCAGGCTTCGCAAATAGGTATATAATAGAAAGAAAACATAAAGATAAAAAAGTAAAAAATCTCTTATTCATACAGGCTCCTTTCTTCTATTATAACGCATACTATTGCAAAAAAAAGTCAAAGTATTAGAATTAATAAATATATGGAAGACAAGAGAAAAATTTTTATTGACAAAACGCATATACAGAACATTCAGGCTGTATTGGATGAAGCCGTAAGCACTAACAAATTTGCAGGCTGCTCATGCCTACTTTTTCAGGCTGGCAGTGAGCAGGGCTTTTGGTCTAGTGGCAAAAACTTTTCACGAGACACAATCTGTCGCATTTTTTCTATGACAAAACCCATTACAGCTGTAGCAGCATGGATTCTTATAGAAAGGGGAAAAATGGAACTGACCAGCCCTGTTTCAGATTTTCTTTCGGAATTCTCCAACCTACAAGTCCTTTCCCAAGGCAAAGCCACTCCATGCAATAAGCCCCTTCTTATACGGGATCTACTGAATATGACATCAGGCTACTCCTATGGGGGAATACAGGACGAGTCACACAGGCAGATTTCTGCCCTTATAAAAGAAATGGATGAAGCAATCAAAAAAGAAAAGCCTTTGTCTCTAAACGAAATAATATCACGCACAGCAAAAATTCCCCTGGCCTTCACCCCTGGAGAAAGTTTTGAGTACGGCATCAGCGCAGACATCCTTGGAGCTGTCATAGAAAAGGCTTCCGGCATGAAATTATCTGAATTCATGGAAAAAGAGATTTTTTCACCACTTTCTATGAACGACACGGCATTCTTTGTTCCTGCCGAAAAAAGAGAAAGGGTTGCAGCTGTTTACGAGCAATTTTTTGAAAACTCAAACAGACTCCTGCGTGAACGAAAAGAAGGCCTGCTTGGCATACAGCTGCTGCCAGAAAGTTCACCCGCTTTTGAATCGGGAGGAGCAGGTCTTTTCAGCACTGTTGATGACTACATGAAATTCTGCAAGCTGCTGCTTTCATGCGGAACGGCCGGTGACAAGAGGATTCTGAACGAGGGAACGGTAAGGGCGATGCGCACCCTCCACATTTCAGGCGGGGCACAATCTGCGTTCGAGGAAGGATTTCCCCACTTTTCAGGATACTCCTACGGAAACCTCATGCGGATTCTTACAGATGAATCAAAAAGCACAACGATAAGCAGAGGAAATTCTGAATTCGGCTGGGACGGAGCCTTAGGCACCTATATGGCTGTAGACACAGAAAACGATCTTGCCATCGTCTTTTTCACCCAATGCGCAAACGACGGCGGCTACACAAGCACGGCACGAAAAATAAAGAATATTGTTTATTCCGCATTGTATTGTTAGGAGTACTATGCTGTTATGCTTTTTCGATCATATCCGAAAGCCGTGCAATCATTTCTTTGTCATGTGAAATGTGGCGGTACATAAGGCTTCGGATATCAAGCAGAATACCGTAGATTTTTTGGTATGGCTTATCGCAAGTTTCTGAATCTTGAGGGAGGACATAATCCGCGGAAACAAAGCCAATGTTTTCTGGTGACTGTACACAGGCGGGCATGATGAAAGCATTGAAGATTCTGCTTGAAGAAATAGTTGACCAGACATCTTCTGGCAGTTTGCTACGATTTTTTTCATTATCAATGTAATCAGCATAAGCAAACTGCTTTACTACACTGCTGCTGTCCGGCAGCTGGTTTGGGTTTCTGGTTGTGCCATAGCGGTAATATTTTGAATCATAATTGTATCGGGGCGAAGGGAATTGCGTTTTTCTAAGTTACCAAAAGCAAATGTCTTTTTCTCTTTGCCAAGTTTCCAATACACTTTTGGGTAGAATGTATCCTTATCCTTTTCCCCATAGACTGAATCAACAAGTTGTTCCCAAACATGGTGAAAATTATTTGTTCCAAAAATAAAATTCTCTTTGTTGCTAGAACTGTCAATGTATAAAATGATGTCCAGCATATTTTTGAAAAGTATAAGCTCCTTTTCGTTAAAAGTGCAGGCAACACAAATTTATCTACCTGACCTGTTTCTTCGTCGCGGGAAGTCTGCGCGTCAAAGTAAACACAGAGGTCTGAAAGAGAAAGTTTTTTATGATTAGATTCTAATTTAATTTTGTTTGCTTCCATTTGCTATGACTCCCAAACGTAACCCGCCACCCCGAACTTGTTTCTGGGTCCATTAACTAGCTACAAAGTCAGCATGACTTTTATTTAAAAGCAAATCCACAATTTTCATTAAAAACCTCAAAGCCTTTTTCTAAGAACCGTTTCTGTAATTCTTCAAAGTTCTTTATATCGCTGCTAAAAACTTCTTGATGGCAGAACTTAAAAGCATCGTCCCACAGATATTTGAGAACTTTGTTTGCAAAAAGATCTGTGTCAATCTTTCCGTTTTCAGCTTTTATAAACCAACAGCCCAGGCGTTTATCTTCCATACTTGAAAGCCCGCCTTCATTTGATTTTTCACCGATTAGGTTGTTAATCTGGCTCTGAAAATCTTTCCATTTGATTAACTGATCTACCACAGAGATAGTTGCCTCCATCTGATTGCTGTCATCACATTCATTTTTAACAAGCTGCATGTCCCAGCGACGCTGGAATGCATTATCCAAGGTGAAAACATTTTGGTCACTTGTGTTCATGGTTGCAAGCAAAGAAAGGTTTGGCGGCAGGCGAATGCCGGTATTCTCGGTAAAGGTAATGTTTCCAACCGGTACACTTGTTGCCACAGTTTTTTCTGAATAATGGTCGTTGTTGCTTCTAATAAATGCGTTTATGTCAAGGTTTTCCACACCGTAAGTACTCCAACCGTCAGCATTTCGGTCAAGGAGCTGAAATAGCTCACCAAATATTGCCGCCGCATTTCCACGGTTTATTTCTTCTATTATGAGATAGTAGGGCTTGCCTGGATTTTTCAGCGCACGTTTCAACACACGGGTAAAAGGACCAGCTTTAAATGGATAGTCAATTCCATCTGAAGTTTGAGTCGGAACAATCTGACCTACAAAATCTGCATTTGTATATTCTGGATGGAATACAACGCGGATTTTTTGCTCTTCTGAAATACCGCTTGTTTTTTCGGCTATCTTGTGGGATTTACCTGAGCCAGGGACACCGTAGTAGATGATTTGCTGAGGCTGGATATACAAAGAAGCGACAGCCTTTTTATTTTCAATAATTCCTAACGCTTGGTTTCTTTCTCCTTTCGTGCTAGGACCAATTCCTGTATCAAAGGTTTCTGGATATTTTGCAAAATCCATTTTTGTAAAATGATGGTTTAATCTATAAACTATCTTCAATTTAAGTTTAAAATACTTGCCATTTTTCGCAACTTCATATCCAACTTCTAATGGATTTGAAGCAATTTCACAAATACCGGCCAAACCATTTTCCCAAGGTGTTCCATCACCTCCAAATAATAAAAATACAGGAGCTCCTATCTCTACTTCATTTTCATATTGAATTAAATGGTCAACTAAAATCGTATCATTTTTTAGCTCATTAAAAATTTGGTATGTATGAATATCGCCAGTTTTTATTCTAAAAACATTCCATTATTTTGTGCAAGTATGATTGGCGATTATGTAAGTTTTGTGGAAAAACGCATTAACTAAAAAACTCCATAATAGCAGACACTGCCAAAGTCTGTATCAAAATTCCGCCAACATCTGTATCAAATATTTGACAAAATCTGTATTTAAGCATAAAATGTACGAAATGAAGTATAGCAAAAGGCTCGCAGATTCAATTCTCAAAGAAATGCTAGAAGCAAAAGGTGCTGTGCTGATAGAAGGCGCAAAGTGGTGTGGAAAAACAACTACCGCTGAGCAGATTTCTAACAGTCGCCTCTATATGCAGGATCCGGCAAAAAAAGAGCAGAACCTGCAGCTTGCAAATTTAAATCCGTCGCTTTTATTGGAAGGAAAAACTCCAAGGCTTATTGATGAGTGGCAGCTTGCGCCTAAACTTTGGGATGCAGTACGATTTGAAGTTGACAGGCGAAATGAATTCAATCAGTTTATATTAACAGGTTCTGCAGTTCCTGCATCATTTGAAGAAATCTCACATTCTGGAGCAGGAAGAATAAGCAGACTAATGATGAGGCCTATGACCCTTCTAGAAACAGGGGATTCAACAGGAAAAGTTTCATTAAAAAAGCTTTTCCAAAACGAAACTGATATAGCGGCAAGCACCGAAACAGATCTTAGAAAAATCGCCTATCTGATATGTCGAGGAGGTTGGCCAAAAGTTCTAGGTGCCTCAGAAAGAATAGCATTACGGCAATCGATTGACTATTATGATGCTGTAATAAATTCTGATATTTCCAGAGTAGATGACAAATCAAGAAATCCAGAAAGGGCAAAACGACTGATGCACTCCTATTCAAGAAATATTGGTTCCCAAATAAAGTATGAAGACTTGCGCAAGGATATTCTTGGAAATGACATCGAAAGTTTCAGCATAGAAACTCTTTATGATTACATTGACGCCTTAAAGAAAATATTCGTAATCGAAGATTCACCTGCATGGAATCCAAACCTTCGTTCAAAAACTGCTATTAGAACAACTGATACACGCTATTTTGTTGATCCATCTATAGCAACAGCTTGCCTTGGTATTGGTCCTGAAGATTTGATAAATGATTTGAACACAATGGGCTTCCTTTTTGAAAATCTTTGCATCAGGGATTTAAGAGTTTATGCGCAAACAGTGGACGGTTTGGTTTACCATTATAGAGATAAAAACAATCTTGAATGTGATGCCGTTGTTCATTTGCGAAATGGCAGTTATGGGCTGATTGAAGTAAAACTAGGTGGCGATAAACTTATAGAAGAGGGAGCAAAGACCTTAAACACTCTTGAAAAAAATATCGACACCACTAAAATGAAACATCCGAGCTTTAAAATGATTCTTACCGCTGTTGGCGATTATGCCTATAAAAGAGTGGACGGAATACTTATTGTTCCAATTACTAGCCTTGGAAATTAAAAAAATACAAAGCTCTTCCCCCTTTTCCCTAAGGGCAAAATCTGCTACACTGCTTAGCTATGAAAAATATAAAAACTTTAATTACAATTACACTCTCAGCCCTTCTTGCCCTTGTAGGCACATCTTTTGCGCAGGAGGCTGTAAGGGGGACAGGGGAAATATCAACTGAAATTCTGGATTCAGCCCCCAAGACCACCTACACAGAAGACAAGTCAGGCGTAAAATGGAAGGACTTCAACACAGGCAAGCAAATACGCGACATTGGGCGTCGCTTAGGCGCAGAAATAAAATTTCAGGCAGAAGAAAACAAAGCAGCCTACCCCTACTGCTCAGGGCAGCCAGATTACAAGTACAAGGCAGCCCGCGTCTTTCCAGGTGAAAAACTTGGCGCAGACATAATTTTTATGAGTAAAAGCGCAAAGGCCGGCACTTTCAAAAACCTAACAAGAATCGTCTCTGGCTATATAGAAAGGGCCTACGGAATCCCCATGGAAAGTGCAGATGCAATAGCACAAAAGGTCTGTTGGTGGAACACTGCCCACTATCAGGATACAGCATACTTTGCAAAATCTTTTGAGCCCCGCGTACTAGAAGTCTTTAGCAACAGCACAAAAAAAATCGGGCTTTCCCAAAACTATAAGAATTGGCCAGGTCAGGCCCGCATAGTAATTCCCTTTGCAATGGTAAAGGCTCAAGATGCAACAGCCCAAACTCCTGCGGAAGAAGTTGAAAATCAGGAAATACCAGAAGACTTAAAAGAAGAAACTCCACAGGAAGAAGTCCCTGCTCAAGAGGAAACTACTCAAGACGAGACTGCTCAAGAAACACCCGCTGAAGAGGAGAGCACTGAAGCTACAGAGGAAGTCATTGCCCCTGCTCAAGAAGAAGTTCAAGAGCAAGCAAATCAGGGCACACTTGAGCAGGTTTCCATAGAAAAGCAGGCAGTCAGCAAAAACTCTCTTTTCCCTGTAGTCATCGCCCTTTCCCTACTTTTGCTACTCGCTTTGATTATAATAGCAGTTCTTGCCGTAAAATACAAAAAGTCAAATAATTCCAATTAGTTTTACTTCCCTCTTGTTAAATCTTGTGGTAAAATAAAATTCTATGGAAGAAAATGATTTTAATAGTTATTTAGATATTCAAAGCGGATTTTCTCCGGACGATATGAAGATTATTTTTATGATATTGGGTATAATTGCGGTAGTAGTTATTACCCTTGTCATAGTTATGGTCGTTCAGCTGATTTTTACCGCAAAATCCCAAAGAATACAGAGGGAACACTTTAACGCAACGCTAGACCTCATCAAGGACATTCAGCTTGCAAATTCCAACGCCCGCATTAACGCAGCCCACGACATCCCTCAGCTTCCAGGAAAAGAAACAATAGATTTTAACGAGCTTCAAGAACTTGCCGTCAAATGTGAGGAAGTCGGAAGCAAAATCGATGGCCACACCAACCGCCCAAATAACTCAAAGGCCGTCAGCGAATTGGTTTTTAAGGTCAGCACAGCTTTGGGGCTAGAAAAAAATCTTTCAACCCTTTATTTTTGCGCCGCAATGGTTTATGACGCAGGATTTTTAGACTTACCGGCAGACCTCTTCCACGCAGAAATCCTAACTGTCGCAGAGCGCAAACTAATGAGGACCCACGTAATGAGGTCAGCCTCCTACCTAGACTTCATTCCCCACAAGTATTATCCCATTTTCACCGAAGCCGCCATGCTCCACCACGAAAACACTAACGGCACAGGCTACCCCGAAGGCCTTAAGGGGACAGAAATTCCCCAGCTAGCCCGCATTATCCACGCCGTAGAAAGTTACGTTTCGCTAGTAAACCGCCGCTCCTACCACAAGATGCTTAGCAAAGACGATGCTATTGCAGAACTCCGCAGACAGCCAGGAATTTATGATCTAGATGTTATAGACACCCTTGAAACTCTAGTGTAAAATACTTTCAGAATAAATCATGCTGAAAGTACATAGCAGCAAAAGGAATAAAATATGTGTGGAATAGTTGGATATGTAGGAAATAAAAAGGCTACCCCAATCCTTGTAAATGCCTTAAAAAAACTTGAATACCGTGGATATGACAGCGCAGGAATCGCAGTTTTTAACGGACAGGATATTTTAGTCCGCAAAGTCAAGGGCGCTTTAAGAAAACTAGTTGAAGAAGTTACAAATCAAATAGTAAAAAGTTCCCAATCCATGACAGAAGAAGAATGTGACCAAAAAGAAGCAGCCCTTATACCCCTTATGGCAGACTTTGTTCCAGGAACTTTGGGAATAGGGCACACAAGGTGGGCCACACACGGGGAGCCTAGTGACATAAATGCCCACCCCCACACAAATGTCAGCGGAACAATAGCCATTGTCCACAACGGAATTATAGAAAATTATGTAAAACTTCGTGCTTGGCTTCAGGAGCAGGGCATAGTTTTCAGAAGCCAAACAGATACAGAAGTTGTTGCCCACTTAATAAACTACTTTTATGAGCAAACTTCAGATATTTTTCAGGCAGTAAAAGCCTCTCTTACAAAGATTGAGGGTAGCTATGCTCTGGCAGTAGTCTGCAAGGACTTTCCTGACCGCCTGATTGCTGCCCGCAAAGACAGCCCCCTTATCATAGGCTTGGGCAAAGATGAAAACTTTATTGCATCCGACGTACCGGCAGTTCTTGAGCATACAAGAGAAGTCTATTTCCTTGAGCAAAAGCAGATGGCAGTTCTTTACGCAGACCACGTTGACCTTTTTAATGAAGAAGGCAGCAAAATTGTAAAAGAGCCATACCATGTCGACTGGGACATTTCTTCTGCTGAAAAAAATGGCTATGCCCACTTCATGCTAAAGGAAATCCACGAGCAACCCAAAGCCCTAACAGACACACTGCGCCCAAGACTGGTTTCTAACGGGGAAAAAATAATTGACATAAACTTTGAGGAAATAAAGGGCAGTGATTCAATTTGGAAAGATGCCAAGCGCATCGTCATAGCCGCTTGTGGAACCGCCTATCATGCAGGTCTTGTAGCCCGCTATGCCTTTGAGCAGTTTGCAAGAATTCCCGTAGTAGTAGATACAGCTAGTGAATTCCGTTACAGAAATCCCATCCTCTACAAAGACGACATCTTTATAGTAATCAGCCAGTCAGGTGAAACGGCAGACACCCTTGCAGCCCTAAGGCTTGCAAAAGAAGCAGGTGTTCCTATCATCGCTATAACTAACTGCGTAGGCTCTACTGTCAGCAGGGAAGCAGACCACGTCATTTACACTTGGGCAGGGCCAGAAATAGCTGTTGCCTCAACAAAAGCCTACACAACTCAGCTGATGTGCCTTTACCTGCTTGCCCTCAAGAGCGGCCATCTTAGAAAGGCAATCTCTGATGCGGACTACAAAACACTGCTAGAAGAACTTGCAACCATTCCGCAAAAAATGCAGGAAATTCTAAATGACAAGACTACAATTCAAAAGTTTGTCTCAAAGAACTTTAACAAGGAAAAAGTCTTTTTCATCGGCCGCTTATTCGACAGCGCAACCAGCCAGGAATGTGCCCTCAAGCTAAAAGAAGTCAGCTACATGCACAGCGAAGCCTTTGCCGCAGGAGAGCTCAAGCACGGTCCCATCGCGCTGGTAGACAGCAACACCCTTGTGGTCGCAGTGGCAACTAGCCCAAAACTTTACGAAAAAATCGCAAGTAACATAGTCGAGGTAAAGTCCAGAAATGCGACAACCCTAGTAATCACCCAAGACACAGAAAATGCCTTTGCAACCGCCGCAGACGAAATCATCCGCATTCCTGCCTGCACAGAAGCCTTTGCGGCCATACTAAGCATTGTCCCTGCCCAATTGTTTGCCTATTACTGCTCAGTCTTAAGGGGCAATAACCCCGACAAGCCCAGGAACCTTGCAAAATCTGTTACCGTAGAATAGAGGATACAATGGAATATACAACAAACGAAGTCATTCAATATGTTAAGGAAAATGATGTAAAGTTCATAAAGCTTTTCTTTACAGATATTTTCGGCGTAACAAGAAGTATTTCTATACAGCCAAGCCTGCTAGAACGGGCTTTTGAACAAGGCATTTCTTTTGATGCCAGCGCAGTGCCAGGTTTTTTAAATGCAGCCCAAAGTGACCTCTTTTTGCAGCCAGACCCCACAACCCTTTCAGTTCTTCCCTGGAGACCCCAAAGGGGCCGTGTTGCCAGGATGTTCTGCTCAATAAAGTACCTTGACGGCAGGGAATTTGCCGGAGACACAAGGCAAATCTTAAAAAAAGTTGCAGCTTCTGCCCAAAAAGAAGGGCTAGAAATAAAAGTGGGGACAGAATGTGAGTTCTACATCTTTAAATTAGACCAAAACGGAAACCCAACCCTTATTCCCTACGACAATGCGGGCTACTGTTCTCTTGCCCCTTTCGACAAGTGCGAAAATGTTCGCAGGGACATAATACTGAACCTGGAGCAATTGGGAATAGAACCAGAGACAAGCCATCACGAAACTGGCCCTGGTCAAAATGAAATAGACTTTAAGTATTCTGAAATTTGCAAGGCAGCGGATAATCTAGCGACATTTAAGATTACAGTTGCAACCATTGCAGCCCAAGATGGACTGCATTCTTCTTTTTCTCCCAAACCGCTTAAAGATCAGGCAGGCTCCGGTTTACACCTAAACCTTTCGCTTAACGAAAAGGGAGTGAATATAACTAACCTTGAGAATAAGAAAACAAAATCCTTCATAGCCGGCATTTTAAGACGAATTAGAGAAATCACACTTTTTCTTAACCCATTAAAGGAATCCTACGACCGGTTAGGGTATTTTGAAGCCCCAAAATACGTAAGCTATTCTTCACAAAACAGAAGTCAGCTGATCAGGCTGCCGGCTGCAACAGGTCAGCAGATGAGGCTAGAGCTACGGTCTCCTGACCCCTCTTGCAACCAGTACCTGGCTATGGCCTTTGTAATAGCAGCGGGACTAGAAGGCATAAAAGATTCACTTGACTTAGAACCTTCTGTAGACATCAACCTCTTTACCGCTCCAGCTGAAAAAATAAAAGATTTACAAAGTTTACCGGAAAACTTAGGCGAAGCTATAGAACTAGCTTCTTCTTCTGACTTTGTAAAATCACTTATACCTGAAGAAGTTCTTAAAGCCTACATAAAACATATATGAATTCAGTGCTTATAATCAGCAACATAGGCTCAACTATGGAAATAATATCAGATCTTCTCAAGGGTGAACAATTCAGTAAGATTTCTTTAGCCCAAAACGCATCGCAGGCAAGAAGGTCTATAACAGAATTTAATTATGATCTGATTGTTATAGACACCCCCTTGCCAGACGAAAGTGGCACCGATCTTTCCCTTACCGCTGCAGAAAAAACTACAGCCGGAATTATATTGATTGTAGACCAAAACAGGGTTTATGAAATAAGCGCAATAGTTGAAGATTACGGGGTCTTTGCTTTGCCCAAGCCAGTAGCACCGGAATTCTTTTACCAGGCGGTAAAACTTCTTTCTGCAAGCCGCAAGCGGGTTATGATGCTAGAGAACAAAAACCAGGAACTGCAAAAGAAAATAGAAGAAATCAGGATTGTTGATAGGGCAAAGCTCGTGCTTATCCAAGTTTTAAAAATGACAGAGCCCCAAGCTCAGCGCTACATAGAAAAGCAGAGCATGGACTTACGGCAAACCAGACTAACCACAGCAGAAACAATTCTGCGCACCTACGAATCCTAAGTTCAGCTAAGGGAAGTTCCATAAGCCTGTCGAAGGACGGTTCCTGAGCCTGCCGAAGGACTACACCTTAAATCCTTTTATCATATCAGAAACTTTTTGCGCAGCCGCTTTACTGCGGTCAGAAGCCGAAGAAGCATCTATTGCAGAAGATTTCATCTCCTGCATACCAGAAGTAACTTCAGATGATTTTTGCTTTGTGTCTGTAGCCAAAGACTGCAATTCCTTTATTCTTGTAAATACATTTGCGCTTTCAGATTTCATATGCTTAGAAGCATCATTTATGTCCCTAGTCGTACCATCAAGGGTCTTCATGGTACGCAAAATATCATCAACTCCCTCACGCTCTTCGCTCATACCGGACTGAACCTGCTTTATAAGGTTATCAAGCTGAGAAATCTTTGACCCCACACTGTCAAAAGAAGCTGCTGAAAGCATAGAAGAATCAACTATTTCCTTAATCGCCTCTGAAATACCTGCCAAAAGCTCCTGAATAGAAGCTGACTGTTGCGCCGAAGTCTCCGCTAAAGCACGAATCTCATCTGCAACTACACCAAAGCCCTTACCAAAGTCACCTGCATGAGCTGCCTCAATAGCAGCATTCATAGCCAAAAGGTTCGTCTGTTCCGCAATATGCTTAATTGCATCATTCGCATCCGTCAAGTTTTCTGACTGCTCAGCAATATGGCCTATCTGCTCGCTAACCTTATCCTGCTTTTGCCTACCATTGCCAGCTTCCACAACAAGATTCTTGTACTCATCAATAATCAAAGAAACATTGTGCTCAACAGACCTGATATTAGCAGAAATTTCTTCTACCGCAGAAGAAGATTGCATAATAGCCCCTGACTGCTTAGCAATCTTTTCATCCAAACCGGTAATCTCATCCTCAACATTATGCATTCCATCTGCAATAGACTCTATGCGGGAAGTTTGCTCTTCAACACGGATTGCTATGTCATCAACATTAGAAGCTGCCTTGTTCAATTCCGTCATGTGCCTTTCCATTCGGTCAGTAAGGGATGTGCCGGATTCACTTAGAACATCCGTTTCCCCCTGTAAACTAGCAACAAGATTAGCAAGACTTTTTATAACGGCATTGCAGTTTTTTGCAAGAAGTGAAATTTCATTATTCCCCTTTTCAGGAAGCCGTGAGGTAAGGTCGGCCTTTCCCTTAGAGATTTTTTCCATTTCATTAGAAATAACTTTCATGCTACCAAAAATCTGCCCCGTAAACCAGAAGAGCAAAATAAGCCCTAGGACAAAGAAGAGAAAACCTACAAGGCTTGTTATCAAGACTCGAGACCTGATTACATTCATAATAGAACTTACATCAAAGTCTACGCCCAACATACCTACAACCCTTCCGGAAGAATTCTTTATAGGGGCATAGGTGCTAACCATCCAGCCCCAGCCTTCCTGATTCGTAAAACCAGAAGTTGTAGTAATTCCGTCCCTCATGGTTAGCAGTGGCGGCTGACCATAGGAAGAAATGTCCTCGTCTGTTCCCAAAGGAGAAAAGTTTTCCGTATCAGATGGATCACAGGAACCGTCTATCATATAGCGGAAATTTGAGCCGCCAAGCTGTACCATTGTGTACAAGTACTCGCAGTTCGCTATCCTTTTTATATTCAGCAGGGCAAGCCTCGTTTTTTCATAAAAAGGGTCTGATTCCGAAGGATTTTTTGTAAAGCGCTCAAAGGCATCTCCGTCTATAGCAGAAACAGCCTGTTCTGCAACATAAAATCCCTGTTCAGACGGCAAGACTATACCTGTCTGCCTGATAGTCATAGCGGCAATAATCGAAATAAGACCGCAAGAAATCAGTATGAAAGCACCAAAAAAAACAATAAATCGGGTTTTTAAAGAATTCATACTATTTATTATAATACAGAACTAATTCTATTTCTAGTAAAAACTGTTATAGTTTTGATTTTCGTCTGCAGAAGCCAAATAAGCGGCTGTTAGCCCCAGCAAAATCGAAAGTCCCATCACGTGGACCGGAACAAAAGAACTTAATGCTAAGGCTCCAAAAGAAAGCGCCGTAGTAAAAAAAGACAAAAAGATAGCAAAAGATTCCAAGTCACTGCTACTTTCACCAGCTTTCTTACTATTTTCTGTCATATAAATGATATAATCGAGGCCCAAACCAAAAACTAAAACCATTCCTATTATACAAAAGAAGTCAATATTTTTTCCCATAAGTAGGAAAACAGCTGCAATAAGAAGCAAACTCTTTACAGGAACAAAAGCAATGCGGAGGCAATCTTTCCAAGAATAAAAAAACTTTAAAACAAGGACAATAATAAAATAAGAAATAGCAAACATCTTTAAAATAAATTTTGTAAGATGATCTAGCCCTAGGCTTATATCCACAGCTTTATTTTCAAAAAAAACATTTTTCATTTCGTCCAGCACGGGTATTGAGTCTGAAGATGAAAGCATTATAATAGAAAAATAATTCTCACCTAATTTTCCCAAATACAAATTCTCTAAAGATTTTCTTAAAGTTTGCGGAAGGTCAGCTACTTCAAGGTTTACAAAACGCCCTTGGGATTTTTCAAAAGATTGCTCGTACAAATCTTTAGCACTTGAATCAAAACCTAAAAAGTCAAGTTGCGATTCAGCTAACGGCAAAAGTTTTTTGCACTCTTCATAATTTTCCTGCTGACTTTTTTGTGAGGGAACAAATAGCGATGTTGCTAAAAATGAGGTAAACCCCTGTTTTTTTAAGGAAGCAAGTACTTTTTCCTCATTCTGCAAAAGTTCTTCCGAATTTTTTCCCTTTACAATAAACCAGTAAGGGTTTGTGTAGCCCATTGCTTTTGCACTTAGGATAGTGTCATCCTTTAATCGTCCCTTCATTTTGTACAAATTGGCAATATTGTTTTTTATCTGAATTTTATTCCAATTAAGGGCTATAACAATAAGGGAAAAAAGCAAAAGTCCCCTGCTCAGCCATTTTATCAGTGATTTTCTCTTCAACTTGCAAAAATAGTCAATGATAAAAATTTTTCTTTTCTTTTTCTCTTGAATTTTAATATTAGGAAAGGCACAAGCAGAAGTCAAAAACGAAGAAAGAATTCCTACAAAAGAAAAGACTGCCATCTGTTTCAGGATTGCAAAGGGGGCAAAGAACAACATAATGTAGCAGATTTCTGTTGAAAGAAGAGAAAGTATAAGCCCCTTAAATAGATGTTCCCTCACTTCCCAGCTAGACTTCAAGCTAGCGTCCGCTTTCCATCTGATAAAAAAATGTAAATTATAATCTATGCAAGAACCAATAAGAGATGTTCCAAAAATAAGAGTCAGCATGTGGACAGAAGAAAAAACAAAATGTGTTGCAGAAAAAGCGACAAGCACAGATAGAACTATAGAACACAAAGAGCAAACAAGGGGGGTAAAACTTCTAAAGACAAAAAGCAACATCAGCACAACAAGAAGCATAGAAATTGTTGAAATCACTGATATTTCTTTCGATGCAGATGTAGAAGATTCAAAGGAATGTAAAGGGGTTCCTGTCATTACAAAGGAATACCCCTTTCCCTCTAAAGAAGAAACAGTATTATATAAAAGAGAAACCCCATTATTTTTGCTTGCCATAAGGGCAGCTTCTTTTGTCAAAGAAAGCGTACACAAAACATACCAATTTCCCTCGTACTCTGTAGCAAGCATCCCATCCTTTGGTCCCAGCTTACTGCCAGAATTTTTTAGCGCAGCCATATATTTTTCAATAACACTTTCTTGCAATAAAAAGGGATCCTCATCCAGCCTCTCTAGCGAAGAAAGCGTAAAGGCCCCAAAGATTTTAGCAAGGGCATTATTTGCAAAGACCAAAGCTTCACTATCTTTTATATCAGCAAGAACAAACCGATTTTTAAAAATAAAATCTTCTATTTCATCAAAAGAAAAAGTATTTTGCAAAACATCTATTGCTTCAAATTTACCGCTACCTTTTAATTCTTCCCCAAGCTTTTCAGCCCCCTCTTTTGCTTTGCCAAAGTCAGAAGAATAAGATAAGACAAAAATTTTTCTGCCATTAATCTCCGTAAGTCTTTCATCAGCCTTCCCAAAGTCCAAAGCAGAAGTATCAGGAATCATTTGCATTAAATCAGAAGAAACATCCAAGCCCCCCTTTAGCAGAGAAAAAGAAAACAATAAAAAAATCGACAGATGAAAAAGAAACCAAAGGCCTGTGTTTAAAGCCCTATTACTTAAAATACTTTTCCTGCTCATCTGTTAAGGCCCCTGTATATTTTTGGTCAGAAAAAACATAAAGTATAGTCTGGTCAGAACTTTCTGTAAGCAATACTTTTTCTAAGTCAAAAGGTTCTATCGCCTTTCCTTCAAGGCTAACACTTTTTATTGCAAGCGCAAGATTTTCATCCTTTGGTATAAGAAACATCTTCCAAGATTCTTTTTCAACAGAAAAAGAAACATCAAAGTTTTCTTTTAATTTTGTAGCATCCCCTTTAAATAAAGAAGACAAAGTAGCGCTTATCCCACTGTACACCGCATTAGAAGAAGCTTCCATCACCGAAGTTTTTCCGCTTGCAAGTGTTTGAACCATTTTTGTTTCTGAAACTACCATCACAGAAGAAATAGGTTTCTTTGTATCCCAAACAATACCCTTGTTACAAATTATAAACTTTCCTTCAGAATTGAGGCTTGTACTTTTTCCCCTAAGCATCAAAGATTTTACCTGCTTAAAGTTTCCATACGTTACAGGCTTAGCAGAAATATATTTGCAAACTTCATCAAAAGTCACAGAAGTTTCTGCAAAAGAAGAAGGGACAAAAAAAACTAACATAAGGCATAGACAAAAAAACACTTTATTTTTCAACATATCGCTCAACCTTCTCTATAAATTCCTTTGGACACTCAAACAGAGATTCTCCGCTTGCCTTAACCACTGCCATTTGGGTACTTAAAGCCCTAGTTGTAAGTTCCCCTGTTTCAGCATTATAAAATTCATACCTGATTTTTATTCTATTTTCCCACTCAAGCAGGGTTGCAACAGTCCTTACCCTTTCACCAAAACGCAAAGAATGAATGTACTTAAACTTAATTTCCACTATAGGAAAATCAATTCCTATCTCCCTCATGCGAAGATAATTAAAGCCAATTTTATCAAGCAAAGCACAGCGAGCCTTTTCCATATACTTTACATAATTTCCGTGCCAAACAATATCCATTGAATCTACATCATAAAATTCAACATTAAAAACTAATTCAGCACTTATTCCTTTTTCACCTTCCACTCGTATCTCCTACATTATTCCAATAGTAATAAAAATTATACCATTGAAAAGGATGCTTTAAACACTCTTTTTCAAGAAGCGAAACAAATTCAGAACACATAGTCTCCTGACTTTGCTTCCTTTCTAGCCGTGAGCCAGAAAAAGTAACAGCAGATTTTATCACAAGCATGTCATACTTTTTCCTAAAAGAGATATCTTTTTTTCTCATCGCAAAAATAAAATAGACAGGAGCCTTTAGCAAAGATGCCAACAAAAAAATCCCGCAAGGGAAACTAGTCTCTTCTCCTAAAAAACTCTTCTTAAAAGACCGTTCGGGATTATTTGCAGATGTCCTATCTGCAGCCGCTACAATAAGCCCACCTTTTTTTATTCTATCTTGAAGCAACTCTACAGTTTCCACCCCCATATTATCAGGGGATAAAATATCTAGTGCAGAATTCTTGTTTATTTGACTAAGCGTTTTATTAAAATTAGCAGTAACTTTTACATCCATTATAGCCGTAACAGGAACAAATTTATCCACACCTGTTTTTCCAAACGATGCAAGGCTCCGCAAAAGTTCTATGTTTCCCAAATGGGACCCTATCAAAAAAGCCCCCTTCCCTTCAGCAAGAATTTTCTTAAGCTCAACTACATCATCATCATAAAAGCAAATATCGCTAAGTTTTTCCTTTCCGCACCAACCTTCAATTTTTTCTATCAAACAGATTGAAAATGATAAAATTTGCTTATAGGTATTCACTTTTCTTAAAAAATTGCTTCCCTGATTTTTAGCAAAAGAAATAAGATGTCTTTGATAATCTTCACATGTCTTTCTGGCCCTAGAACAAAACAGAAAATAAAAAAAACTGACAGGAAAGGCTATCAGAACAAGCAAAAAATGAGGAAAAAGTTTTACAAGAAAACATGAAAATTTAATTGGCAGAGATGTTGTTGCCGCTTCCTTCTGCTCAGCCCAGTTATTTGTCACCTTTTATCCTTCTCTTTATCAAACGGAATGTAAGCATTGGTATACGAAATATCATACCTATACACAATTTCGTAAAGGTCGCGCTTATCCCAATATTATCCCTAACCATCCTAAAATTAGAAACACCATCTTCAGGATAAGTTACAGCAACAGGAAAAGAAATTATTTTTATTCCCTTCCAAGCAAGCCTCACAAGAACATCTACATCAAAGCCCATCCTCATATTCATCAAAAACTGAATTTTAAGGAGCTTACTTAATCCATCTAGCGGGTAAAGCCTGAATCCGCAAAGGACATCCTTTATGCTATAATCCCAGCTGACAAAGCGCGCCCATCTATTTGAAAACTCCCTACCATTTTTCCTAATATTTGGAACAGTCTCATCATACTCGGGGTAGCCACAAATAACTGCATCTGGAAAAACTTTCGCTTGCTCAAAGAAAAATCCACACCTTTTGCTATCGTGCTGCCCATCAGCATCTATTTGCAACAGATGTGTCAAATCAAGCTCCAAGGCCTTACGAACTCCTGCAAAAAAAGCACCCCCTTTTCCTGAATTTTTTTCCAATCGTACAAGATAGGCAAAATTAAATTTACTTACAGCATCTTCAATTAAATGGCGCTCAGCTTCATCATTACCATCATCAACAACAATCACGGGAAAAGAATAAATAGCAAGGCTTTCAAGCAGTCTAGCAAGCACACTTCCATGCCTATAGACAGGAACGACAAAACCAAATTTCATATACTATAGCTCCCCTGACAAAATACCCTGCCATCATCTTTAGAGGAAAGCCCAAAAGTAACAAGATTTTTCTCACTTTCAAAAACAAGAGAAAGCTTTACTAAAGTTTCTGGCAAAAGAGGAGAAACAAATTTTATTCTCTTTATCTCTTTTAAAAAAGTGCCTACTGCAAAATATTCATCGGCTATAGACGTCACAATATCTATCTGCGCTACAGCTGGCAATAACTTAAATTCAGGGAAGTGCCCATCAAAATACAAGGAATCCCCGCTTATCTTAAATTCAAGCTCTAAGGATTTTTCACCTTTAGAAATAATTTTTTTATCTATCACACCGTAATTATTCATTTTCTGCTACGAACAAAGCCTTAATTTCTTCTTTATGTTTTTTTCCCTGCACATCACAAGGAATTTTTTCAACAAACCGCCACTTTTTGGGAATAACAACATTCTCAAAATAATTCATCAAAAAGTCATGGAAAAATCTATTCATGTCAAGCTTTCTTTTTCCCTCAAACTTTTCCCTACCTTGTTCATTTAACTGAATAACACAAGCAAGATATTGACGCCTGTCTTCCATAGCAACAACTTTTACATCGCTTACCAGCCCAGTCTCAAGGATGCGATTTTCAACCTCTGTCATTGAAATTCGCTTTTCTTCAATTTTTACAATGGAATCAGATCGCCCCTTTAACAGAAAACGCCCATCATCTAACATATCAACCAAATCAGCGGTAGCAAAACCGTTTGGATCTTTTATATAAGGAGAAATAATCCGTAAGCAGCCATCCTCTCCTTTCCACAACTTAGCATTATCAAACGCTGTCCATTCCAAACCATTTTTACTCTGCCTATAGGCAATACCACTGGTTTCTGTAGAACCATAAACTTCAACAGGCCAAAAACCAAAAACACTATCTGTTTTCTTAGCAACGTCTACAGTTAAAAGCCCGCCGCTTGTAAAAATAAAGCAGTCCTTAGTAGGAAGTTTTTCTTCAATTTCAACAGTTCGCTTTAAAAAAGCAGGAGTAGCAATAATCATATAAGGATTGTCGCTCAAAGTTGAAAACTCTTCCGGATATTCAATTCGTTTTCTTCTAAATGGAATTCCAAGGGTAAAGGGAAGCGATATACCGAACAAGAATCCATATATATGGTGCTGGCTAACCGTCGTAACCAATTTTCTCTTCAAAAATTCCTGTCCCCACTTTGAAATAACAAAAGCATTATCTTGCTCAAACTCAGTCATTCTTTGCAGAACCGCCTTTGGCTTACCAGTGCTACCTGATGTATACATTAAAATTTTTGTTTCATCTGCATTAATCGCTGGCAGATTTCTAAGCTCCGCATCACTTGGGCTTTTTGCCTGCAAAATTATATCTTCTATAGAAACACTATCAGCAACCACTTGATCGGTCAAAAAAAGAACCCCATCTTCTTTTATTTCCTGAATAAAGGATTCGCTGATATTCTGCGTCAACCGAACAGTTTTCTTACATTGCAATAAAGCAGTAAAAGTTACCAAAAAATACCAATAATCTTCACAATGAAGAATCCAATCCTTTTCTTTCCTGACTTCAATAAAAGCCCTGACTTTTGCCGTGTCGGTCAAAAAATCAAGCCAGGTCTTATACTTTTTTGAAGACCACGTTCCTTCATAGCAAAGAATGAAATCATCTTTTCTTGAATCACTTTTAAATGTTGAAATTGAATGACACTGTGGCATTTTCTTATTCACCTGAATCCTTATTAAATATTCTATAGAAAACATCAGCCCCATAAGGAGGTAAGAAATTCCCCCATTATAAACTGACCAAATAAAATCAGAACAAAAAAAACTTGTATAAGCAGCAATAGTTCCATTAAAAATGAAAAAAAGGCACCAAGCAATGCAAACTTTCCTACAGTAAGATTCAATAGCTTTTTCTGCAGGACTGCCAATTATTCTTTTATTTGAAAGAGTTGCAAAGCGGAAAATAATAGTAGGACCATAAATTAAAGTTGAAGAAAAAACTATAAGCAACATTAAGCTTACAACAACAGAATAAAGCTTTAGAAAATAAACCTGATTGGTAAAGAAACAGAAAAGACCAGCTGCTAAAAAGAAAGAAGTAGAAAGAATCTGCCTGCGCAGACTCTTAAAAGATTTTTTTGCCCCTGTCATCCCTAAAAAAAAAGAAAGAGCTAAAGCAATTACGCATAAAGACAAAACTCTAATCGGTAATTTTAGAACAACAAGAGACAAAAAAACAAGAACAGGATACAAACCTGTAATTGAATAGAAAAAGATCTTGAAAAGAACTTTCATTTCCTACTGCTATTAAGCCTGCTGAGTATAAGGATATAATGTTTCTACAACATCATTCATAGTTCTTACAGACTTAAACACTTCAGGATCTATTTTTCCAGGGATAAATTCTTTTGTTTTCACAACCAAATCTATAAAATCGATTGAATCCAAATCCAAATCCTGAACAAGATTTGCCTCTAGTGTTACTGATTTTTCATCAACTTCAAATTCATCTACTAAAATACTTTTTATTTTTGTATAAAGTTCGTCTTTAGTCATTAGATGACTCCTTTTGTGAAAAAATATATTCTGCAAGGGAATTTACGCTAGCAAAGTGTTCCCTATTCTGTTTATTTTCAGAAGAAAACTTAACACCGAATTTCTTTTTCAGGGCAACTCCCAATTCCAATGCATCAATTGAATCTAATCCTAAACCAGCACCAAAAATTGGCTCTGAATCATTAATATCTTCAACTTTAATATCTTCAAGTTCTAGTGAAGAAATAATAACTTCTTTTATTTCCTTCTTTAAGGATTCTTTATCCATTACTCTTATACCCTTAAAAATTTTAATTTATTAGACTTGTTCGATAACCTCGATTTGACAATGAACTTAAGCCCATTGTCAATATATCAAAAGTTTACAGTTTCCGAACAAGTCTATTATATACTATTTTAACTATCTATGGCAACATGTAAAAAGTAAGTTTTAAAGTGTATGAATAAAAAAAAGCCGGCAGCCACCTACTTTCCCGCGTTAGCAGTAT
>CAJOQA010000019.1 GCA_905236465.1 uncultured Treponema sp. | reverse complement strand
CTCTTGTTGAGGGTATCAACAATTTCTTTTGAGTTTTTTGCGACCTGTTTTAGGGTTTCTTCTCCGTACAAGTCCTGGCTTCCGGTGATAAACCAGAAGTTGTATTCAGCTAAATTCATATTTTTTCCTCCGTAATATCGGTATTTATAAGTATATATCTACTTTTGTAGTAATGCAAGAGGAATTTTTAGAAATAATCAATAGACCTGTTCGTAAACTACGTTCCAGCACAGGTTTAATTAACAATATGAAGCTACTCCGTCAATTTATAGATTTGAAAGCCTGTACCACTAAACAAAAGTTCATAGTCAAAAGGGGCTTCTATAGCAGGGGTGTCCTGTAAATCTGTGCCTAAAACAAGGTAGAGGCTTTTGAGACTTCCTGTAACTTTTGCATAGTAGCGGACTGTGTCTGCCTGTAGAACTTCAAGGCTGGCATTTTCACTTATTCCACATTCTGACCGCAAAGCTATAAGTGTTTTTAAAAAGTCTTGGTAGTTAACAGAATTAAGACCTGGAACATTGGAAGAGCCCATGTACTGGCTTTTGTTTGAGTTGATATCTGTGTCTGAACTTTGGGAAGCAGAAAAGTAGTGCTGCCAGGCAATGCAAGGGTATCCTGGGTGTGTTAATATGAAGGCGTATGCACAGGCTAAGTATTCTGTTTTCAGTGGCCATAAGCTTTGGGTGCTACCTGTGTCGTGGTTGTCTACAAAGGTAACAGCGTAAGATGGCATTTTCTTAAAAAGTAAATATTCGTTGTTTAAAAGTGAATAGTCAAAGGTTCCAGAAGTAGAGAGAGTTCCAAAAACTGTGTTTAAGGCTCCTTTTGTTACAAAGTCAAATGCCCTTGCTTTAGTTCCGCTTACATTTTGACCATTGTCAACAGTGTCATCTGTGCTTTCAATCCAGGAAGATATTTCATTGTAGTAGGCAGCAGGATTTGATGAAGAAAATCCTGTTGTTGGCCAGTATTCGCCTACGCTAAAGTCCGCTTGCGTCTTTGTGTTGTAGTAACCGACGTATCTGCCCCCGTAGCCTTTTACATAGTCGTAGCGCCAGCCTGTAAAGCCTGCATTTTTTAAGACATCGTTCATCCAAGTGACGATTCCGCACTGAACATATTCATAGTTCTGGTGGTCTATGTCGCGGGCACTGCCGTAGCCTTCTCCTGTGTCAGAGTTTCCTTTTGCATTGCAATCGTACATATCGCTGGTTCTATTATAAAAGCCTTCATCGTCTGAACAGATGGCGTAGTAGTTAGAGCCAGATACAGTGCCAAAATCTGGGTCTGTAAAAGTGCCCCAGTTGCTAGTTCCAACTCTATGGTTTATGACTACATCAGCAAGGGCTTTAGAAGGGTCTATTGAAGAGATAGCTGCATTTAGGTTGCTGCTGCTTCCGTATTCGCTATCTAGAACATTAAGTTTTCTTGGCAGGTAGCCGTTTTCTGAACCTGAATCACTTGGCGGAGGAAACCAAGCGTATTCAAATGTGTTCTTGATGGCGGAAGAGTTATTCTTTATAACCGTGTACCAGTCACAGTGAGCAGATGAGGAGTCGTCTGCCCTAAACAGGCCGTAGCGTGACTTATGATTGCTTGACCAGTTAAAAGCTTGTAGCATTACGGGGCCTGAGCCTGAAAGAATAGTATTGCTACCTTCTCTTCCTGAATCCACTGGTGCTTTTCCTAAAGATGTATCAGCTGTGTCTGAAGAAGGAGACGGTGAGCAAGAGAATAAGAAAAAAGATAATGTAAAAAAGGAAATTGACAGTATACGTTTCATAAAAACTCCTGTAATTTCCAGCCCAAAGTATTTTACTATTAAATTGAGATTTAAGACAAGAGGAAAGCGATTAAAAACTGGTGCCTAAGCTAGTTTAACATGATACTTTTTAGAGACAGTCAGGTGTTAGATATGACTAAACATCTCTTCTACAAGTGCCATAACTGATTTTCTGTCGTTATCTGGTAACTGCACAAATATTTCTTGAAGGGTTGGGGGCGGATTTTTTTCATCTTCTTTTTCTTCTTGATTTTCTGAGGTGTAAACTAAATTTTCAACCGTTGTTCCAAGCGCCTTTGCAATCTTTACGGCAGAGTATATGTTGGGCAGGGCATTATGCCCATTTATGTAGTTCCGTAGAGTGTTGACGCTTATACCCGTTAGTTCAGAAAGTTCCTTTGGCTTTATGTCCTTGTATTCCATTTCTGCTCGTAAATTCTCTTTGAACCCCATAATCTATGAATTTTAATCTAAAAAGATAAACTTTTGCTTGAATTT
>CAJOQA010000018.1 GCA_905236465.1 uncultured Treponema sp. | reverse complement strand
CTTACTCAGCTGATTAAAAAAAAGGATCCTGATATTTTTATTATCCAATCAGAAAAAAATTCAGAAAGGAAAATACAAGGAGTCTTTCACTACCGCAAGGGGGGCACTGTTTTTTGTTGCTTAGAAAAAGGCTTTAAAAAATTCGCTGCAACATTTGAAAAATTCTTTACCGAAAGAAACGTTTTTTGTATTTCAGCCCGCAAGGATTGGTGTGATTTTTTAATAAAGTGTATACAAAAAACTTCTATTGCATCCATAAAAGAAGCCCGCACTTATACCCTTATGCAAACGTGTAAAAACTATGAAAAAGTAAATCCTGATTTTGACGGAAATATTATAGTAAAAGACTGCAATCTTTCCGATGCAGATTTGCTTATGCCCCTTCAGGTAGCCTATATAAAAGAAGAAGTTATTCCAGCGGGAATGGAAATATATTTACCAGGGCAAAGAAAAAATCTAGAAAATGCATTAAAAAATCAGCGTGTAATAGTAGCGTGCAAAGATGGAAAATACATTGCAAAAGCCCAAAGCAATGCCATAGGGCAAAACTTTGTTCAGCTAGGAGGTGTCTTTACCCTTCCAGAATTTCGTAAAAGGGGACTTGCAAAACTTCTTGTCTCAAACCTTGTTAAGGCTTTTCTTGAAGAAAAGAAAAAGACAGTTCTCTTTGTAAAAAATGATAACGAAGCTGCAAAAGCCCTTTATTTATCTTTAAACTTTACCCCGCTCTGCTCGTATAAAATATGTTATTTTTTATAAAATCTTGTAATTGCAATTAATAACTTGTAATAATAAAGTTTTTTTTAATTATTTTATGTAAAAATGAAAGTACAAAAATCATAGTATTCAGATAAGGGGGTTATTATGAATAAAACGAGTGCGGCTTTTATTTTTTCAAGCGCGATGCTTTTGACAGCCTTTTCATCTTATGCACAAGGCTTTGGCACAGTACCTGATGAGCAGGTTCCAGATTTAACTGCGGCTTTTACAGTTGATGGAAAAAGTGATAGTGCAGAAAAAAAAGTTGACAAGCAAAATGCAAAAGCTGTAGAGGCAGACCAAAGTGCTTTCCTAGCAAAAAACGGGGCAAGTGTTACCGTTTCAAATTCAACATTTAATAAAAGCGGTGGCGATACCAGCAATGAAGGTCAGAGCAACTTCTACGGACTAAACGGAGGTATAGTAGCGCAAGGAAACGCTTCCGTAACGCTAAAGGGGGTTACCGTAAACACTGATGCAGAAGGAGCTAATGCAATTTTTGCTACAGGGGAAAAAACAAAAATAACTGCAAAAGACATCACGATAGTAACTAAAAAGAATTCTTCACGGGGACTTGATGCAACCTATGGAGCAAGTATAAGTGCGCAAAAAGTTAGCGTTTCAACTGAAGGTGCCCACTGCGCGGCCTTTGCAACTGATAGGGGAGAAGGAACTGTTTCTGTATCCAATGGAAAAGCTACAACTAAAGGGGAAGGCTCACCCGTAATCTATTCAACAGGTAACATATCAGTTGAAAACCTGACAGGGTCTGCGGCTACTTCAGAAATTGCGGTAATAGAAGGAAAAAATTCAATCAGTATAAAAAACTCTAAACTTTCTGGTTCTGGTAGCCAGGGAATAATGCTTTACCAGAGCATGAGCGGAGATGCGAATATTGGAACAAGCACATTTTCTGTTTCTTCTTCCACGCTGACCTCCTCTTCAAAGGGACCCTTCTTGTATGTAACAAATACACAGGCTATTGCAAACTTTACAAATACAAGACTGACCTTCCCTTCTGGAATTTTAGTTCAAGTTTCTGGAAACAACAGCGAGCGGGGCTGGGGAACTAAAGGAGCAAACGGGGGCACTTTAACCCTGAACGCCAGCAAGCAGACACTTGCGGGAAAAGTGATATGCGATGAGATAAGTTTGCTGAACCTGAACCTGGGTGAAAAATCACAGCTGACGGGAGAAATAAATACTTCTAAGGCCGGCATTGTAAACTTGAATCTGAACAAATCCGCAAAGCTGACTCTTACAGCAGATTCGTATGTAAATACTTTTGCTGATGGAAATGAGAAGTTTACGAACATAAAATCAAACGGCTACACCCTTTACTATAACAAAAACGCCAGTGCCAACTCATATCTTGGGGCAAAAACGTTTGCCTTAAAGGATGGGGGAAGACTCTGCGCTTATGATGGAATGTCAGATGCAGAGATTGCAGAAAAACAAAAGGTAGAAAGTGTAGAAAAAAAGGCAGAGCCCATGCCAAAAATGGAAATTGCAAAGTTCACGGGAACCATAAACGCTACAGGTAGCGGAGATACATTGAAAGTTCTTCTTGTTACAGAAGACAAGACCTCTTACCTGCTTGAAGAATTGAAGGGACCGGAGGGAAAAGGACCTGAGGGTATGGGGAACCCACCAAAAGGTAATCCACCACAAGGAAATCCTCCAAAGGGGAATCCACCAGATGGTATAGGCAAGGGGGAAAAGCCTCCAAAGGCTGAAGGCAGACCTAAACCAATAAGCCTGCAGGAACTTGCAGAATACAATGGAAAAAAAGTTACACTTGAAGGAATTGCCAAAGGAAGCAATACAATTGAAGTCTTTGGCCTTGTAAAAGAATAGCCACCATAGCATAAAAAGTGTAACTGAAAAGCAGTAACTGCCGGTACAGTTGCACTTTTTACAAACTTCATATAGTATTCTTGTCATGAGAAAGCCAAATCTTTTTAGTGTTATAGACAAGGCAATTTATGATTACAATATGATAGAAAATGGGGACAAGATATTAATCGGGGCTTCTGGCGGAAAAGATTCAACGAGCCTACTTGAATATTTTGCGAACAGACAGCACAGGAAGGGGGAAAATTTTACCTTTACCGCAATGCACATAGAAACTGACTTTGGCTCCTGTGCCATAAGCCCCCGCCTAAGGGAACTTGTAAAATCCTGGGGAATTGATTTAAAAAGTCTTTTTGTAAATGTACAGGGCAGGCTTAAGCCTGGTAAAAAAATGAACTGTTACTGGTGTTCCACGCAAAGAAGGACTGAACTCTTGCGCTATGCCCTGGATAACGGTTACACTAAACTTGTCCTTGGCCACCACATGGATGACATACTTGAGACTTTGCTTATGAACATGCTGACCAAAGGCAGCTTAAGCACAATGCCACCAAAATTCACCTACAAAAAGTACCCACTGACAATAATCCGCCCCCTCTGCTATGCGGACATAAAGTCAATAAAGGAACACGCCGCAGAACAGGGCTACATAAGCACAACCTGTACCTGCACCTATCAGGATAATTCAGGAAGAAAAGAAGCAAGAAGCAAACTTGAAGCCCTGACAGGTGGGGACAAAAAGGCAAAGGAAAAACTTTTTGCTTCCCTAAGAAATATTGATTCTCTTTATCTTCCATAAAAAACTTCAAATCAATATAATACCCGCATAGGATTTATATGACAAAGAAACTTTTTTCAGACAAGGAATTTTACAATAAACTGCTACAGCTTGCCCTGCCCATAATGCTGCAAAACCTGATGCTGGCCGCAGTTGCCGCATCCGATGCCCTGATGCTCGGAAGCCTACAGCAAGATGCAATGTCAGCAGTTTCACTTGCAAGCCAAATTCAGTTTATTCAAAATATGATACTTGCTTCAATCATCACAGCTGCCTCTATACTTGCGGCCCAATACTGGGGGAAGGGGGATACAGAGTCAGTAAAAAAAGTATTTGCCATCTCATTCAGGCTATCGCTTTTAGCAGATATTATTTTCTGGGCCCTTTGCTTTTTTACGCCAAATCTTTTAATGGTGATTTTTACGGATGAAGAAGAACTTGTAAGCAAGGGAATTGCATACTTACGGATAGCAGGCTGGTCTTATCTTTTTACAGGAATATCTCAAACCTACCTGGCCCTGCTTAAGGTTACAGACAGGGCAAAAGAGTCAGCTTTGGTAAGTTCAGGAACAGTTATCCTCAATATAATTTTAAACGCAATCTTTATTTACGGTCTTTTTACTTTCCCCAGCATGGGCATAAAGGGAGCTGCAACAGCTACACTGATTGCCCGCGTAATAGAATTAATTTGGTCCTTTTCTTATTCCCTAAGAAAAGACTTTGTCAGTCTTCCATTTAAAAACCTTATTTCCTTTAGCAAACTTCTTTCCTACGACTTTGCAAAGTGCGCCCTGCCCCTTCTTGGAGCCTGCCTTTTCTGGGGTGTAGGTTTTACTTCTTACACAGCCTTTATGGGGCACTTAGGAAAGGATGCCGCAGGGGCAAACTCAATAGCGGCGGTGGTCCGCGACCTAGTCTGCTGCTTTTGCAACGGAATAGGAAGTGGCGGCGGCATAATGGTTGGGAACGAGCTTGGAGCCGGTAAAACAGAAAAAGGAAAACTTTATGGGGACAAGCTTCTAAAAATTTCTGTCATCATAGGCTTTATCTCAACATTAATTATGTTGCTTTTAACGCCCCTTGTAATGGCATTTGTAAAACTTACCCCGCAGGCCCACAAACTTCTTTTTGGCATGATGGTCATTATGGCTATATACATGATTGGCAGAACAATAAACACTGTTGTAATAAACGGGATATTTGCAGCCGGCGGGGACACCCTCTTTGACATGTACAGCTTAGCAGTGGTTATGTGGGGACTAGCCATTCCCCTTGCAGCCTTAGGAACATTCGTCTTTAACTGGGCGGTTTTGCTAGTTTATGCCTGCACATGCGTAGATGAGGTGGGGAAAATTCCCTGGGTCATCTTCCACTATAAAAAATACAAGTGGGTAAAAGATTTGACCAGGAGCTAACATGAAGGACCTTTACCGCATACAAAATATTTTCTTTGACTTTGACGGAACAATCATGGACACGTCAGAGGGAATAAAAAACGGCTTTTCCTATGCTCTAAAAAAATTTGGTAAAGAGCTGCCGCAAGGTGATTTTTACCGTAGGCTCATAGGACCTCCGCTTTCCGAAAGTTTTGAGCACATATTGGGCTTTAAAAAAGAAGAAGTTTCACTTTGCATAGACCTTTATAGGGAATACTACGCACCAAAAGGCCTTTACGAAGTTTCAGTTTACAAAGGAATTCCTGAACTCCTAGAAAAGCTAAAAAAATCAGGGAAAAAAGTCTGCATTGCATCTAGCAAACCAAAACCTTTTGTAGAAGAACTTTTAAGAAAATTTTCTTTAGACCAATACTTTGATTTTGTTTCAGCTAGTGACATGAATGAAAAAAATGCCTCTAAAGCCCTGATAATAAAAAAGGCCATGGACTTTTGCAGGCAGGTGCAGGAGATAGGAACAGATGACTTTCTTATGATAGGAGACAGGAAATACGACATGATAGGGGCTAAAGAAAATTCCATAAGGGGAGCAGGGGCGCTGTGGGGCTTTGGAACGCAACAAGAACTAGAGGATGCAGGGGCTTCAGTCTGCTTTGAAAATGCTGAAGCGGTCGCTAAGCAAATTATCACCGACACTTATTCCGCAATCTGCTAAAAAAGCCATAAAGGCAGGATCTCTTTCTGCCTGGCGGATTGCACCAGGTTTATGCGCATCGCAGCCTATTATAAAAGAAGCCCCCATTTTTGCTGCCAGCTTAAAAAATGTGGAAGTTGGGTAATGCCTGCCGCTTATAAAGCCTAACATATTTACTTCTAGCGGAACTTTACATTTTATGGAAGCCTCTACTAAGCGACTCATGTGTTTGCAAAAAATTTCTTCTTTTCCAATATAGTTTATTAAATCAGGATGTGCTAAATAGGAAAAAAGCCCCGTCTGCATTCCCTCTATTGTTAAATCAACGTAAGAGGATAGATCTTCTTCATTTTCAGTTTCTTCACCTGCATAAAAACCAGTCACTTCATCCGGAACAAAATGCTGGCCCTGAATTATGTAGTCAACAGGAAATTTCTTCAGTTCTTTTATGAGAAGGGGAAAATAGGCCCTGCTATATTCTGCTTCAAAACCAATCAGGATTTTAATTTTCTTTTCGTATTCTTTTTTTAAAGCCTGCAAAGTATTCACATATTCAGGAAGCTGACTTAGCGACATGCGGATATGAGAAACAAAGCCCCGCGGATAGGGTTGAGGAGTATGGTCTGAAAAACCTAAAACTTTAAAGCCTTCTTCTATAGCCCTTTCTATATACTGGCGTTCACTGCCTATTGCATGGCCACATCGAGAAGTATGTGTATGATAATTCGCTAACATGAGGCTATTCTAATACTAGCTGCATTTTTACGCAACAAGCAAAGCTCGCTTGACCCAAAGCATAAATTTATCTTATACTTGCTATATAATGGGGAAAAAAACAGATAGCCTTATCTTTAAGTTTGCAACTATTTTTTCAATTTTTACTCTTCTTACTCTTTTAACAAGCGGTATCGCCACTTATTTTTCCCAAACAAACGCTTACAAAAAGCATTGCAAAGAAAAGGCAACAAGCATCTGCAATTATCTGAACGAACTTCTTAAAAATCAGGGAGAAGAATTTGTAGCTTTGCAAAATTACATATTGGAAAATGCTGATAAAATTCTTATTCCCCTTGATTTTTCTGGTGATTGGCATCCGGAAAAGCAAAAGTTTGAAAAACTTTTTGTTCAAAATTACCCTGGTAAAATCTTAGGTAAAGACATAGCTTTTGACGAATTGGATGGCGTAACTCAAAATGCCTGGGCTACTTATCAAACAGAATATTGGCTTAACACATTTGAAGAAGCCCGCAGAAAATTCAATGTATTTTACACTTATTATGTCATTCCGCGAGGTAGGGACCTTCACCTATATTGGATGATAGATGCGATAAGGGAAGGCTATAAAAATTCTTCAGAACAAACAGCAAATATGATAGACCTGACCGATGACTTTTTTGAGGAAAAGCTTTCAAGCTACCCTAGGATGGAAGAAGCCTGGCTTACGGGAAGGAAACCTCAGGATTACGACACCTTCGACAACGCCTACGGGAAAAGCATTGCCTATTGCAGCCCCTTTACTTTGAACGGAAGGGTTTATGGTCTGATTGGGGTTGAAATAGAAGTTTCTTCCATAAATGAAGAAATTGCAAGAAGGTCTGTAAACCTGATAATAAGGACAGGCATCATTCTTATTATAGCAGTCTTTGTCACCCTTTTTATAATTTACAGAAAATATATCGCAAAGCTCATTTATCTTCAAAAAGGCATTCACAAATATGCCATTCAAAAGGATTCTGCTATTGCAATAAAGATTGAAAGAAATACTCAGGGAAAAGATGAAATAGCAAACTTATCCTCACAAATAGCATCAATGATGCTAGAGCTTGAAAATTATATAAAAAGCCTTATTACCACAAGCCAGGAACTGACTACAACCAAGCAGATTGCAGAGGAAATGAATATCCTTGCAACAAAGGATGCCCTAACCGGCATACGGAATAAAACAGCCTACGATAGAGAGATAAAAAGAATTCAGTGGCAGATTGCGACAGGGGTAAAAGACTTTGGCATAGCCATGATAGACTTGAATTTCCTAAAAAGGATAAATGATGACTACGGCCATGAGCAGGGAAACATTGCCATAAAGAAACTAAGCAAAATAATATGCAATGTCTTTAGCCATTCCCCTGTATTCCGCATTGGCGGGGACGAATTTGTTGTAATTCTTGAAAATCAGGATTATTTAAATATAAATGAACTGGAAAATAAATTTAATTCAATCTTAAAAGAACTAAGCGATAAAGAAAACCTGGAACCTTGGGAACGGGTTTCCGCAGCAATAGGCATAGCCATATACAACCCACAAAAAGACCTTTCTGTAGAAAGTGTCTTTAAGCGGGCTGATAAGGCTATGTACGCTAACAAGAAAAGCATGAAAGCAGAAAGAGATTAAGATTAATTACATACTATAACCAGGCTTAATTATTGTATCAGCATCAGCTAAAACCTTATCGTAAACCTCAGCTTTCCATTTATCCTGACTGACATCCTTTATGCTTACAGAAAAATGCTCACTTCCCCTGTCCAAAGACTTTGAGGCTGCGTCGAGCACTGCCTGGGCAAGCTTTTTCTTTGTCTCTTCATCCCTTCCAGGATACATTTGAATGGTAATGTGCGGCATATAAAACTCCTTTTGCGTAAGTCAATAGTATCATAAATTTAGTAGAATTGTAAGGTGTATGTGTGAAAGTTACATATTTTTTTCCGATAAATTCAATACATACTTTTTTTTTTATGACTTTGAACTATAATAAATATAGGTTGCTTCTATTAATGCGGTAGCTTATATCTTAAAATAGTTTTTTTAAATATGCAGGAGAATGTATGGCAAGAAAAGAACTTAACTGGAAAGAAAAAACTAGCAAGAGGGATATACCGATAGCTATCAAACTATTGGCAGTTATAGCAGGAATTGTTATATTCGGCACAATCGGAGCCACGATCATAACCCTTAACATATTTGACCGCGGAATTACAAATGATGTAAAAAACAGTTTGGAATACACATCTAAGGGTGTTCAAACAACTTTTACTGACTGGCAGACATCCCTTACAGCTTATACAAAAATGATAGCTATGAATTCAGAGCTACAAGAAGGTCTTGAAGATGATGATTCAGGGGCAATACAGAGTGTCTTAAGCGAAACTAAAAAAAATATTTTTATAGGTTTCATTGCTGTTACGGATACTACTGGTACTGTAGTTTCTGGTGGTGGTGTAAATATAAGAACAGGAGCAAACCTTCGCTCTTTATATACAGTATCATCAGCTTTACAGGGGCGTTCAGCCACAGCCTTTGACGGAATAGATTCATTTGACTATGCACTTTATGCTTCTAGCCCCATTGAGTCTGACGGGCGCGTAATAGGTTCTGTTACAATGGGTGTGGATTTGGTTGGAAATTCAGACTACAACACAGTAAATACGATAAAAAATTCATATAATGTTGACTCCACGATTTTCAAGGGAAACACAAGACTTGCTTCTACAGTGAACGGAGTGGTAGGTTCTACTTTAAGCGACCAGGAGGTAGCGCGGCAGGTTTTTCAACAAGGGGGAATCTTCAAGGATTTTACAACTATTCAAGGACAGAAGTACTATGCTATTTATTGGCCCTTGAAATCAGGCGACACAATAACCGGTATGTGCTTCATAGCAAAGTCAATGGCAGTTATACAGTCTGTAACCCAGGATTCCGTTAAGATTGTGTTCCCCGTAATGTTCATCATTGTTCTGGTTCTTATTCTTCTTGCATTCCGCTTTATCAAGTGGCTTATGTGGCGTATCAAGAACGTCACAGACTTCCTTACAGAACTTGAAAGTGGCGAGGCTGACCTTACAAAGAGAAGCAAGCTCTTTATCCGCGACGAAATCGGTGATTTGGTTATACACTTCAACCTCTTCCTTGAGAAGCTGCACGAGATAATCTCTGCCCTAAAGGAATCAAAGGCCACACTGCATGATTCAGGAAAGAAGATGTTTGAGAGCTCTAACGAGACTGTCAACGCAATGAACGACATCACTAACACAATAACAGGAGTCTCAAGACAGATTGCAGAACAGAGTCAGAGCGTAGAGACAACTGCAGGAGCTGTAGCAGATATTTCTACAAACATAGAGCAACTTGACAACATGATTGACTCTCAGGCATCCAGCGTAACCCAGGCTTCTGCGGCTGTAGAGCAGATGATTGGAAATATTTCTTCTGTAAACCAGTCTGTAGATAAAATGGTCAGTTCTTTTGATGAGCTTGCGGCAAATGCCCAAACAGGATTTACCAAGCAGCAGGATGTTAACGAAAGGATTAAGCAGATTGAGACACAGAGTGCCATGCTTCAGGAAGCAAACCAGGCAATTTCAAATATTGCAGAACAGACAAACCTGCTTGCTATGAATGCCGCTATTGAGGCTGCCCACGCAGGTGAAGCCGGTAAAGGTTTCTCTGTTGTTGCTGATGAAATCCGAAAACTTTCTGAAACTTCAAGTTCTCAGTCAAAGTCTATTGGTGACCAGTTGAACAAAATCAAGGATTCTATTTCTGAAGTTGTTGCAGCTTCTACTGAATCAAGTGAAGCCTTTACAGCAGTTTCTGCAAAGATCAAGCAGACTGATGAGTTGGTTCTTCAGATTAAAGCTGCAATGGAAGAGCAGACTTCCGGTTCAAGGCAGATTAGCGATGCCCTTAAGAGCATGAACGACAGTACCGTTGAAGTTCATAATTCTTCTAAGGAAATGTCAGGTCGTAACGAAAGGATCAGCCGCGAGATGAGCAGTTTGCAAAATGTGACCGCCAGCATGGAACAGGGTATGGAGGATATGTCTTCTGGCGCAAAGACAATTGCAGCGACATCTTCTTCTTTGGGTGGCATTGCAGAAGAGGTAAGAGTTTCTATAGAAAAGATTGGTGAGCAGATCGACCTATTTAAAGTATAAGGCGGAATAAAAATCCATCCTAGATTTTTATTCCGATTGCCGAATTGAAAAACAAAGTTTTTCAATTTGGCAGGCGATAAAACGCACCGTCCATGGTGCTTTTGCGTTTGGCAAGTTAGTAATATTGATGGTGCAAAGTACTTGACGTGCTGTCGCACTTACCAGTTAGTCAGAAGGTATAACTTCGCATATCATAGTCAATTAACTTATAAGCCCTGTCAGCAGAAATAAGCGTAATGAACGGAATAAAAAAATGTGTAACCTGCTAAAACATCTTAATGAATTACAAGATTTAAAATATAGGGATTTTCAAAGCAAACTAATTCCTACAGTTGACAAAGAAAAAATCATTGGGGTTAAAACTCCAGCACTAAAGGCTTTGGCAAAGGAATTCAGCAGAAGCGCTGGTAGCAAAGAATTTCTTGATGCCCTACCCCACAATTACTTTGAAGAAAATCAGATTCAGGGATTTGTTATCTCACAAATCAAAGACTTTGATGAATGCATAAAAAGGGTGCAGGCTTTTCTTCCCTACATTGATAACTGGGCAACTTGCGACCAGACTTCACCCGTGATATTCAAGAAGCACAGGAAAGAGCTATTCCCTTACATAAAAGAATGGCTTAAGTCAGGGCACACCTATACAATCCGCTTTGCAATAGGTATGCTGATGCAGCACTTTTTGGATGAAGATTTTGACAGGAACTGCATTGAACTTGTTGTAGCGGTTAAATCTGATGAATATTACGTGAACATGGAAATTGCCTGGTACATGGCAACCGCCCTTGCTAAGCAGTGGGATGAAAGCTTACCCTTCCTAAGCATAAAATATCTTGACAAGTGGACGCTGAACAAGAGCATACAGAAGGCTAGGGAAAGCCGCAGAATCAGCAAGGAAAAGAAAGAAAAACTCTTGCTATACAAGTTTAATGGATAAGTCACTTGCAGTCAGAAAGGAAAAATTGCATTATAGTAAGAAAACTAATAATGTTGTCAGCTTGAGCAACGGCGAAGAATAACATTCTTGAGTTAATCAATTATATTATAAAGGATAAAAAATATGATTACCGGTGAAATTAAGAATAAATTGGACAATCTCTGGGATGCAATGTGGTCGAACCAGATGACAAACCCTTGGATTGACATTCAGCAGATAACATACCTTATTTTTATAAAAATGCTGGACGACAATCAGATAAAAATTGAACGTAAAATAAACAGCCTTGTCGCAGCCGGAATTGAAGTGAATCTTGAAGATTACGACCTTCTTTTTAAGGATGGCTTCTACATAGACGAAGAGGACAAAATCAACTGCTCCTATGCAGACCTTCGCTGGAGCGTTTTCAGTACCTGGGGCGACAACGGCAAAAAGTTTGACAACCTTAAGAACAATGTTTTTCCCTTCATCAAAAAACTACATGGCGACAAAGTAACTTCCTTTGCCAAATACATGGAAAAAGCAGAATTTGCGATTTCAAATCCATATATCCTGGGCAAAATGATTGAGGCTTTAAGCAACCCCGACCTTGGATTCAACAAGACAGACATGATGGGCGACTGCTACGAATACCTGCTTTCTAAAATGGCAACTAGCGGTGACAACGGCCAGTTCCGCACTCCCCGCCACATAATTGACATGATGGTTGAGATTGCAAAGCCAGGGCTTACGGATACAATCATTGACCCTGCAATGGGGACTGCTGGATTTTTATGCGAGAGCGCAAAATACATTAAGGAACACTATACAAAAGAACTTACAAACAAGGCAAACAATCAGCATTTCCACGGCAAGATGTTCACAGGCTTTGACACCGATACAGATATGTTGCGAATCGGCTGCATGAACATGACACTGCACGGGGTGGAAAATCCAGAAATCCGCTACAACAATTCACTGGGTGAAGACTATGAGGACAAAGACCTGTACTCGCTTATCCTTGCAAACCCGCCCTTCAGCGGAAGCCTTGACCCAAGCACCGTTGCAAAATCGCTTAATCAGATTAGCGGCGGAACAAAGAAAACTGAACTTCTCTTTTTAAGCCTCTTCCTTCGTCTTCTTAAAACAGGAGGCCGTTGCGTAAGCATTATTCCCGTTGGCGTTTTGAACAACACAAACGACAAAGCCTACACAAAGCTCCGCAAAGAGCTTGTAGAAAATCAGAAGCTTGAAGGCGTAATCTTTATGCCAGGCGGAGTATTTTATCCATATTCTGGAGTTCAAACTGGCATCCTCATTTTTACAAAGACAAACGCAGGTGGCACCGACAAGGTATGGATGTACAACATGGAAAACGACGGCTACAGCCTGGACCAAAAGCGAGACAAAATTGAAGCAAACGATATTCCTGACATCATAAACCGCTGGAACAACCTTGCCACAGAAGCCAACCGCAGTCACTACGAAAAATCTTTCCTTGTGGACAAACAGGAAATTGTAGACAACAATTATGTTTTT
>CAJOQA010000017.1 GCA_905236465.1 uncultured Treponema sp. | reverse complement strand
GGTGTTTCGCTATAGGGCTTCATGTCAAAAATATCGCAGATTTTTCCGTTGCTATCTAAATAGGCAATGGAAAGGGGGGTGGGGGTATTTTTCATCCAAAAGCTCAAGACCTTATCGTATTCAAAAACAAAAAGCATTCCTGTGCCTTCTGGAATATTCTTTCTTTCCATAAAGCCCCAGTTCCGCTCTTCCTCTTTACGGGCAATCTCTGCTTTTACCGTTACAGTACTTTTGTCTGATTTTTCAATTACAAGTTCTTCTACGCTTAAATTGAACTTTTTGTTGGAACAAGAAGTAAAAGCCCCAGAAACAAAAAAAAGCACTAAACAGAAAAATCCCCTTAGTCTCATGTCTTTTACAGACCTCCTAAAAAGCTGTCCCTGTTTTGCTCTTTTACAGATTTATTTACGTTAGAAGAATCTAAAAGGCTTTCAAAAACCTTTTTGTCCGTGTATTTTAGGGTAAGGGGGCGCTCTAAGGTCATAATAACGCTGTCATTTTTCCACTCTGCTTTTTCAGGGTTCAAGGACGAAGGATTTCCGTATTTTTGGCAGAGGGTACTGAATACAGAATAATAATCAACCTTATCGCTTTTTATGTTTACTGTAATTATATACAGTTTTTCCTCAAAAAACTGAAACCAACACCTGTCCAAAAAGGAATAGGGGGCGTTTATCGATGTGTCGGTCTCCACAAGAATCCTTGCATCTCCTGGCAACAAAGAAACATCCCTGTCTCCCCTGTAGCCAAACTGGGGGTCGTTTTTTAAAGCTTCTTTTGCACTGTCAAGCGACATCCCCAAGTTTATCTTTGCATAGCCTGTGGGTAAACTTTCCTGTGCAAAGATAAAGTGAGAGGATAAGAGCAAAAAAAGACCAAGGAAAAGAATTTTTTTCATGACCTATCCAAAGCTCTCTTTGCATTCTGCTTTCTGTAGAAGGCTGCCTGTTTAATCAGTTCAATAACATCAGGAACAACAATTTTACCGTTCTTTACCTTTACGTTGGGGTCAGACTGCAATTGGAATGTCGCGTTTCCTACTGCTTCCTGAGTTATACCGCACAAGTTTACTATATCGATTATAGCATAGTCAGTTTGGTAAGGAACACCGCGCACCGCATTTATACGCTGCTTTTCAAGCTGCAAGGCAAGCATATCTATCATTTTTTCGCGGGGGTCTGTAAGCTGTGTGTTGGCAAGCTGACGGTACATGGACCAAAGGCGCTCCGCAAACATGGTAGTAAGGCGGGCAACCAACTGTGGTTGAGTAGTTACCATCTGGTCAAAGTTAGAACGGTTTATTACCATAGCAGAACAGTCTTCGTGGGCAATAGCGCAAGCAGAGCGAGGCTTATTGTCCAGCAAGGCCATTTCACCAAAGATGTCACCCTTCTTTAGCAGGGCCAGCATAATTTCTTCGTTATCTACAACCTTTACAATCTTTACAGAGCCGGTCTGCACAATGTACATATCCGAACCCGACTGACATTCAGAGAAAATCATTGTGTCTTTGGGGTAAGATCTCATCATCTCCCCCTTAGTTTCTAGGTAGGGAGGGTTACACCGCTTTTTTAGCATTATAAAACGTTTTTTTGCGGATTCTGCATCCTTACCGTTAGGACATTCTTTTAGATACTGATAGTAGCAGTAGCAGGCAATTTCTGGCCAACCGCCATCCTCATAGTAGGCTCCAATCTGGTAAAGCTGCTCAGGTGTCTCAACCATCGTACCTTTTAAGGTTATTTTAGTAAGACTGTCGTTCAGGATGCGCATTTCGTGGGCAAAAGACCGGACAATTTTCATAGCAACAGGGGTGTTTTTTACAATCAAGTCAGGGTACTGATCCCTGATTACCTTTATTGCAACAACATCCGTTGTGGCAACAACGCTTTCTGTCTGGCTATGGTTTGACATGCAAGAAACAACCCCGATGAAGTCACCTGGTCCTAATATTGCTGACGACATCCCTGGCATTTGACCTTCGTGAAAAAGCCTAACCTTTCCGCTTTGAATAATATAGAAAAATGGATAAGCGGGTGTCCCCTCAACTAGCATATATGAATTCTGTTTAAAATTTACAAAAGATAATTGCAGCACTTATTTGCCATCCTAAAAGTTTCTTTGTCTTTAAAGTATAAAAGCCTTACGAGGAATTGTCAATTTAATATCGTAAAAAAAAGGGTCTTTTTAAACAAAAATTATCTCTTCTTCCAGATTGAAACCGGTGTTTTCAAAAACCTTTTCCTTTACAAAATCAACAAGTTTCCGAATATCCTCAGCTTTTGCCTCTCCGTTATTTATAATAAAGTTCCCGTGCCAGGGGGCAACTTGAGCTCCTCCTATGCTTTTCCCCTTAAGTCCCACCTCATCTATAATCTTTCCGCTTGGTTTTCCAAAGCTGTGATTATTCTTAAAAACACTACCTGCACTTGCGGCCTTAAAGTGCCCCTTGCTTTTTCTGTCTTCTATATAATACTCGTACTTTTTATTGATATAATCTTGAATTGCAGGATTTGCAGTGCAACCTTCATTTATATACAAGTCTAAGCCCTTACATAAAAAACTGACTTCAACAATAATGCACTTCATATTCTGGAAGGGGGATTTTTTATAGTCCCAGTCCTCAGTCCCAGAATAGTGGGTGTATGTTTTTAATATTGAACTAACGTTAAATTTGTCGCACTTGCTGACCTCGTTTAAGTCCAGGTATTTTACACTGGTTATTGCATCCCCTATGTTCTCTTCGTAACACCGTGCATTCATGTATGCAGCACCGCCAACTGTTCCAGGAAGCCCTGCAAACTTTTCTAAACCTGTTATTCCGTAAAGGGAGCAATTTTTAAGCAAGTCCTCCATTGTCATCCCTGAACCACAGCTAACTGTCATTGGACAAGATTCCTTAACCTGCTCAAAATCTTCTATTGTACATTCCATGGCCTTGCCAGGTTTTATGTAAAAATTTTTAAGATTGCTTGTAGATATTGTTACCCCACGGATTCCCCTGTCGTTGACAACAAGGTTTGAACCTCCTCCTAAAACAAAAACAGGAAGCTTTGCGTCTTTGCAAAGGCAAACTGTGTTTACAAGGGCCAGCAGCGTAGCAGGTTCAATAAAAAGATCTGCGGGGCCTCCCACCTTCATGCTTGTCCTGGGACCCAGCACTTCATTTTTTAAGACTTTTCCTTCAAACCAATCTGCTGCTTCAATATCCTGAGCAAGTTTTTCAATACTTTCGTCCATAGCTATATTTTATAGTATTTTTCTTCTAATGAAAAGTGCCCTACAAATCCGCTTGAAATTTTGTATGTTTTACCGTATTCTGTTAGCAAACTATTTTTATGCGAGGTGTGTTTTTATGGGCTTGCGTTTATTTAATACAATGGGTCACAAGTTAGAAGATTTTAATCCTATTACTCCAGGCTTCTGCGGGTTTTACGGCTGTGGTCCTACGGTCTACAACTATGCCCATATAGGAAATCTTAGGGCTTACGTTTTTCTTGATACCCTGGACAGAGCACTGACCTTTTTGGGCTACGACAAAAAGCATGTGATGAACATAACCGATGTCGGCCATTTAACAGGGGATGCGGACGAGGGGGCTGATAAAATGGTTAAGTCAGCGGAAGAACGGCATCAGTCTGTCCTTGAAGTTGCAAAATTTTATACAGATGCCTTCCTTAAAGATATTGATTCTTTGAATATCCGCCGTCCTGATGTAATCTGCAAGGCAACTGACCATATTCCTGAGATGATTGAGCTGATAAAAAGAATTGAGGCAAACGGCCACACTTATTTTGCCGGTGGCAACTTATACTATGATGTTTCTACGTATCCTGATTACGGAAAACTTGCTAACATAGACATAAATGATCTTAAGGCAGGGGCTAGAATTCAGGTGGACCCCAATAAAAAATCCCCCTATGATTTTGTTCTTTGGTTTACTAAGTCTAAGTTTGAGAACCAGGCCCTTACTTGGGATTCTCCTTGGGGCAGGGGCTACCCTGGCTGGCATATTGAATGTTCTGCCATGAGCATGAAGTATTTGGGTGAGCATTTTGACATCCACACAGGCGGCATTGACCATGTTCCTATCCACCATACAAATGAGATTGCCCAAAGTGAAGGGGCTACAGGGAAAAAGTGGGTCAACTATTGGTTGCATAACGAATTCCTTGTAATAGCTAAAAATAAAAATCAGACTGAAGGGGAGGGGGACAAGATGTCAAAGTCTTCGGGTAACTTCCTAACCCTTCAGACTTTGGTGGACAAGGGCTATAACCCCTTGGATTACCGCTTCTTCCTTTTAGGCGGCCACTACCGCAAACAGATTTATTTTAGCTTTGATGCTATGGAGTCAGCAAAGAATTCCCGTGTTGCTTTGGTCAGTCGCATTGCAAAGTTAGCAGGTGGGGCTGGTGGCAAGGACTCTTTGCAGACACATAAGGAGTATGCAAAGGGGCAGGCTGCAGATACCTCTTCTTTAAGTGAGCTTGCAGTTTCCTACATAAAAGATTTTACTGCCGCAATAGAAAATGACTTGTCAACGCCAGTAGCGTTAAGCTGTTTGCAAAAAGTAGTAAAAGATTCAAAGCTAACTAGCCAAGAGGCCTTGGATTTAGTCAGCCGTATGGACAGTGTTCTTGGCTTGGATCTGCTAAATTCCGCTTTATCTGCCTTAGAAGCTCCTGTTTCCCTTTCTTCTGCGACCACATCAGATGATCCAGAGGCTGCAAAAATCGATGCCCTGGTCGCAGAAAGGGTTCAGGCAAAAAAAGATAAGAATTTTGCCCGGGCTGACGAAATTAGAAATGAGTTGACTTCTATGGGAATCGTCGTTACTGATACTCCTAATGGACCTGTCTGGAGCAGAAAAGCATAAAAAAATTGTTACCGATGAGGATTTACTTTGTTTAGTATGATAGATAAACCTCATGTGGTCAAACAGCCTGTAAACTGTTCTGACCCAGAGGATTTTAGAAAGTTGTATGACTCAACAATGCAGTTGCTTTTTAAGGTTGCTTATAGAATTGTAGATGAAGAAGAAGCTGCCGAAGATTTAGTGCATGACTCTTACATAAAGGCTAACGAAAAAAAATTAGTCTTTCCTTCTATGGACGATGCTAAGTTTTGGCTGATTAGGGTTGTAAAAAATGCTTCCCTGAATTATGCCAAAAGAAAAGTCCGTGAAGCAAAGGCTTACCACAAGGCCTTATATGAAGGAAGACAGCACATGGAAAGTGGCGAGTCAGACTTGCTTAAGAAAGAGGCTGTTGAAAAGGCTAAAGCTGCCCTTGATCAGCTGCCGCCAAAACTTAAGGAAGTTCTGATTTTGAGGGAATACGCTGACTTAAACTACAAGGAAATTGGTCAGACGCTTGGAATCACGGAAGGCAATGTAAAGGTCCGTGTTTTTCGTGCGCGTGAGCAACTTTCCAAAATAATAGGAGAAGATGATGTTTACCTGTCCTGAAAAAAGCATTCACTCAATTTACTTAGATGGAGAGCTTCCCTCTTCTTATTTACCTGATTACGAAGCTCATGTTGCTACTTGTCAGAAATGTAAGGCAGAGCTTGCCAAGTTGAAGGGAGTTCATTCTATTTTTGCGGCAGATTCATCTTCTATAGCTCTTAGCAAAAATGATATGGATTCTGGTTTTGACCGTCTACAGGCCCGCCTTTCCTATACTAGAACTACACGTTCTGCGGGGACACTTCCTTCTTATAACAAGAAGCGCCCCTTCTACTTTGTCGCAGGCATTGCCGCCGCCGCTGTTTTTGCCTTAATCCTGCCTGTTAGGCTTTCTTTGGGAACTTCTGCCGCTAATAATTACCAGGCCATCTCTAATTTTAAGCCTGTGGTTAGGGCTTCTTTTGTAAGTCCTTCTACTGCCACCTTAGATAAAAACTTTGTTGATGCCCAAATGACAGGCCTGCTTGTTCAAGATGAAAACGGGAATCACACGGATCTTCCCTTTACAGGAAATTTCAGATCTAGGGCCACATCTGCCTATGTACAGACCGCAGCTTCAACAAATGTTCCAATGGCAACTTACGATGTTTTTACCCCTCTTCCAGAAGAGTTCATGCAGGAGTCTGATTCTGCCTGTAACTTTTGCATAAACTCTCCTTTTGCCAATATTTCTTTGGAAATGGGTAGTGAAAATTGAGACTTTTAGACTTACTAAAGCGGTACCCACTTGCTAGGTTTATAGCCTGGCTTTTGTTTGCTGCTTGTATCTTTTCTTTTTCACTTTTAATAGGTCGGACTGTCACCAGAAAGCCCTACCTTGAATCAATAACGCCGCCAGTTGGGTCTCCTGGGGATACGCTGGTGCTTAGCGGAAAAAACTTTGGGATTTCCCGTCTTTCTTCTTATGTTGAAATTGCAGGTTCTCGTATAACTTCATCCGGTTATATTGAATGGACAGACACTCAGATAAAGGTTGTGCTGCCTACAGGTATAGAAGATGGTCTTGTGGTTGTTGGGACTTCCGCTGGAAAATCAAATCCTTCTTTTTTTGCGAATGAAAGTAAAATCCCCCTAGCCGTTGTAAATGATAGGGTAAAGCTTTTGCCTTCAATTCAAAAGATTGAGTGTAAAAATCCTTCCATAGGTGCAAGCCTTACTATAACAGGAGCAAATTTTGGTTCTGTTAGGGGCTCTTCTCAGGTCTACTTTTCTAATTCAGAAGATAAATCTTTTGTTACCGCTAATGCAACTGAATATGACTATGAATATTGGAGCGATACTGAAATCCGCCTTCGCATCCCTGATGGGGCTAACGGTGGCAAGATGTTTGTTCAGACAGAAAAGGGGCGCAGTTCTTATTTAGACTTATCGCTTGAATTCCCGGTTGGGAAAAAAGAATATCCTTCAAGCAGGACTTATGTTATAAGCACTTCAGCTGATATTCAGAATAAAGCCGGAGGCGAAGATTCCCGCATTACCCTCTATTTGCCCCGCCCGCAGATATGCGCTTGGCAACCTAAAGTTGACGTTACCAAAATTGAGCCTGAACCCTTAATAAAAAGTGATTCGCGTGATATAATTCAGCAAACTTCCGTAACAAGGCAGGATTTAAGCAAGCAAAGGTTTAACCAGACTTTTGCAGTTCAAGTATATGAAGTCAGGTCAAATATACAGGAAGAAAGGGTAAGGCCTTATTCCTCTGCCTTAGCTTCAAGTACCCTTATTTCCCTGCTTACTTCCCCCGACTCATGTGTTTCCTCTAATGACAGCCGGATTATTGACTTAAGCAAGTCCCTTGTAGCTAGGGAAAAAAATCCCTACCGGCAGGCAAAGATTCTATATGAGTACCTTGTGAACAACTTTGCCTTGCGGGAAGAAATCCGCACAGGGGATGTTGATGCACTTGATATGCTTTCCTTGCGCTATGGGGATGCCTATGACTTTGCAATACTTTACACCGCTTTGTGCAGGGCTGTTGGCATAGCCGCCATGCCGGTAAGCGGTATTGTTGTAGATACCGGCAATGTGGCCAGAAACCATTGGTGGACAGAACTTTATTTTGAAAACTTCGGCTTTTTCCCTGTTGATTGTGCTTCAGCCCTGTCTTTTGAAAATGCTAAGTCCTATTATTTTGGAAACTTAGAGGGTCGGCATATAGTTTTTAGCAGGGGCTGGAATCAGATAAAGCCTTCGATGCTTAACGGAAAAATTGTTTACCGGCCTAGGACTTACGCCTTGCAGTCAATTTGGGAAGAGGCAAGTGAATCAACCTCAAACTATAGTTCCCTGTGGAACAACCCTATCATAATAGGAATAGAGCAAATCAGGTGATTTCCTGTCCTGGTGATTGATAATAAAGGAATTTTCTGCTACCATAACAACAAGAGGTGCTTATGTCTACTAAAGTTTTAAGTGTCGGTGGTTCTATAATAGCTCCCGCAAATCCTGATCTGGCTTTTCTTACAGACTTTGCAAATATGGCAAGTAAGTGGCTGGAAAAAGATAAATCAAACCGTTTAGTTCTTGTAGCTGGTGGCGGTGCTCCTGCAAGACTTTACCAAGAGGCCTATAGAAAGGTTCTTTCTTCGTATGAAGGAAGTGTAAAGGAAAATCTTTCTTTTGAAAATGAAAGTCAGGTAAACGAAGCCTGTGACTGGATTGGCATTACGGCGACCCGCTTGAATGCCCAACTCCTAAAAAGCGTTTTTGGTCCCCTTTGCAAAAGCTCTGTTGTAATTGATCCTACCGCTGCCCCAGCTGTTTTTGAAGGGCAGGTCCTTGTTGCGGCTGGCTGGAAGCCAGGTTTTTCTACAGACAATGACGCTGTTCTCTTAGCTGAAAAGTATCAGGCAGATACCGTGGTAAATTTAAGCAATATAGAAAAGGTTTACACTGATGATCCTAGAAAAAATCCTGAAGCAAAGCCAATAGATTCAATTTCCTGGGCTGATTTCCGCAAGATGGTAGGGGATGAATGGGTCCCCGGCAAGAACTGCCCCTTTGACCCCATTGCTAGTAAAAAGGCACAAGAGTTGGGACTTGTTGTAATTTGTGCAGGCGGAAAGAATATTGCAAATATCAGTGCAATTCTTGAAGGCAAAGACTACATTGGAACAACAATAAAATAATGCGATTTGCCCAAAAACTGCTCCTGTTATTTTTCTTTTTTTGCTTACCCCTTTATCTTGTCTCTTGTATCTCTTCTCATATCGTAGAAAAAGAAGAGGTGAGCAGAAATTTAAGCGCTAGCGGCATAAAAGATGCCAAGCAGCTCTATGCTTTTTTTGAAAGCGCTGCGCCAGAAAAATGTGGGGCTAAGGAAAAGGCCCTTGCTAAGCGCTTAGCTACATATTATATTGCAGAAGCCAAAACAGAAGGAATAAATAGCGACTGTGCCTTTGTTCAGATGTGCCTGGAAACTGGTTTTCTTACCTTTGGCAACCTTGTTACCATAGAAATGCACAATTACTGCGGTCTTGGGGCCATAGATCGCGACCACAGGGGAGAAGTCTTTGCTAGCGAGCAAGAGGGGG
>CAJOQA010000016.1 GCA_905236465.1 uncultured Treponema sp. | reverse complement strand
TTTCAAAGCTAACATTTCCGTTTTTGTCCAAGTGTTCTTCGCTTAGATATGTTCCTACATAATCTTCAGTATCTTCCTTGTCATCACTAGGGCAAGCTATAAAGAGTGTTGCGATTAGGGCTATCTGCGCCAGAAGCGCTATGCTTTTCCATGTTCTTTTCATACAAAATTCCTCCGTTGAGTTGTGAAAAATTTTATTTGCGCACGAGTGTAAACGTCGTGCGCAAATAAAGGGGTTTGTCAACCCCTTTGCCTACTGTACAGTAGGCGGTTCTTTTTTTTTGAAGGCTTGTTTTATTTTTTTAACGTGTTATATTAAAGAAAATCATAGTTATGGGGGATCTTATGAGAAGAGGACTTGTTTTTGTTTGTATCTGTTTATTTGCTATAGAATCTTTTGCCTTGACGGTAAAAACCGGCCAAAGTATTGAATATTTTCCGCTTGAGTATGAGGGCTATAATCCTGCCGGAAGCAATAACAAGGCGGCCTCAAGCTATGTCACTAAGATTTCAAAAGCAGCAGGCTATACTGATGTTTATGAGGTCCAGTTATCTTATTACAACAATCAGCTTAAGGTCTATACATATCTTTTAAAAAAGGGGGACTTGCTTGAACTTAAATATTCAGGCTATTCCTTTGCCGAGAAAGTTACCTTTGTTGTCACTGCTGTTTCAGAGAATGAGATTTCACTTTCTGAAAAGAACAAGCCTTTTGATGACCTTGTGCCATCTGAAGATTTTACAGATAACTTTGGCTTAAAAAACGGAATGTCTTTTGAGCAAGTAAAGCAGGCATGTGGTGGCAGAGAGCCCCAAAGGGTGGGTGCGGATTCTTATCTGATTGTTCCTCCTCATCCCCATCCTTATTTTATAAAGTATACGGCCTATATAGATGAGAAAGTAGGTCTGTATTATCTGAAGGCAGAAGGAGATTCCATTTTTATAAGGTCTGGGTTTGGAAAGGAGACAGAAGCGAAATTTAATTCTCTAGAAGAAAAGCTAAAGAATAATTATGGCAAAAATGAAAAACTTGATGTATGGATTTCTTATGAAAAGGATACGGATCCTAAAAACTGGGCTTTCAAGATAAATGAAAACCATGCTTTTTTGATGTCAGTCTGGGAGAAAAAATATGGCTCTTCCCTTCCTTCTGATATAAAAAAGATTTATCTGAAGGTAGAGGATGCAAATCATATAAACCTTGAATGTGCTTTTCAAAACATTGACAGACTTGCCCCTGAGAAGAAGGAAGAGAATGCTTCTGTTTTTATGATTGACTGGTGGTATACCTTTGCGAAGGATCATAGCAAGAAAAGAAAATAGCTTGCTTCTGTGTGCTAAAATTCTATATATTTAAGCTATGACAAAAGTTTATGGTTATATACGCGTGAGCACGGACAAGCAGACTGTGGAAAACCAGCGCTTTGAAATAGTAGAGTTTTGCAGTAAGAATAATATAGCTCGTATTGATGACTGGATTGAAGAGACTATAAGCGGTACCGTTGATATAAAAAAACGGGAACTGGGTAAGCTGCTTTCTTTAGTAAAAAAAGGTGACTTGATTATTTGCTCTGAGCTTTCAAGGTTGGGGCGTAGCCTTTTTATGATTATGTCTGTCTTGAATATCCTTATGGAAAAAGAAGTGAGGGTTTGGACTATAAAAGATGGCTACCGTCTTGGCGATGATATTCAGAGCAAGGTTTTGGCTTTTGCTTTTGGTCTTAGTGCAGAAATAGAGCGGAACCTTATCAGCCAGAGAACTAAGGAAGCCCTTGAGCGGAAAAAGGCAGAGGGGTTGCGCCTTGGCAGACCAAGGGGTGCTAAGAATAAAAAGAGCAAACTTGACGGTTGCGAACTTGCAATGTCAGTTATGCTCTTAGCGGATACAAGCCTTAATCAGATAGCAAAGTTGTATGGAACTCATAGGAATACAGTTAAGCGTTTTATCTTGAATAAAAATCTTGACTCAAAAGATAACCTTGAAAATGTTAGGGCTATGGGGTAAAAGCTAAAGTTTGGGTTCCCACCCGTATTTGAATCCGTTAAAAACCGCATTGTTGTACATGAGCGCAAGTTTTGAAAATGTATATGATTTGAATTCTTTTTGAACGAGAACATGATTCATTTTGCTTAAGCTTTCATTGCGGGTTCTGATGCTGCTTAGAAATGTTTGCGCGGCAAGCGTATCAGATTTCCGTGAGTTGCAGGCAGGGCAGGAAAGCACAAAATTCCACAGTCTGTCATCTTTTACAAAGCTCCAGGGAATAAAGTGGTCCACTGCGTTTTCGTTCAGTTTTTTCCCGCAGTAAAAGCAAGTTATTTGGCCAAATTCAAAAAGTGTTTTCCTGAACTGATCCAGATTCTGCCGTTCTGTTGACCGGTCCAGCTTGCTTGCGAGCATATAGGAATCTTCTTCTTTATTGATGCTTTCAAGATATTTTATCCATTCAAAATAATTTATCTTCTCAAAATCACTCCGGTATTTTGCAAGTACTGTGAAGAAGTCTTTGTTGATGTAGATGCCGGTCCATTTCTTTTGTTTTGAAAAATGATAGAACTGAAAATCTGTGTCAGCACAAAACGCTCCCAGAACATATTTTGTTACGACAGCTTTTTTTATGCTACTTGAAATCTCTATCTGTAGCTCTGACTTTAGGCTTTCAAAGGGAAAGTCGGTCTGTGAAAATTCAAAACCGTATTTATTGCAAAAGTTTTGCAGGGCTTTTTCCACAGCAGAAACGCTTCCGTTTGCGTTAACTGGCATTTGCCGTAGTTTAAAATTGAGAATCAAGTTCCAATAGATTTCTGAAAAGCGCATGGCTATTGTGTCAAAACTTAAAAAGCATTCAGGGCTTGAGTCTAAGTCCACATTGAAGATATTGTCAAGGATGGATTTGAAGAAAACGAATTTATAGGATGTCGCGTGCTTGGAATTTCCTAAAATCGCAGAATTAACTATTTTGATAACATCTTCATCAGAGAGTGTTTTAAAAGGGACAAGATTTTCTTCTAGGTTCCAGCCGGAAGTGCTCATAGGAAGCTGCCCTTATTGTGATATTTTAAAGGAACGTTTTTTGTGCTCTTGCTGTCTTCATCTTTTCTATTTGAAGTCATTTTTAGCCCCTCTACACTAAAAACAGTTTTGTAAAATGGTGTCATTTCGAGCAATCAAAAGAAAGCTGGAAACCTATAACACTTATAGATTTATCCGTTTCGTTCGCTACGCTACTGTCAGTCGAAATGACAGTTCTCATTTTTCTAGTTGCTGAAAATAACAAAAAACTGTCTTATTACATTTAAATTATAACACATTTTAAATAAAAAGTATAGCACACAAAAAACGTTCCTTTTTTTGCACAGGTTTTTTGGTGCCCTTCATGCTGTGTTCCAATTGTCACTAGTCCTAAAGATGTTGACGAAATAAGCGGTGAGGGAAAATGCCCCTTGTGCGGTTCACGTACAAAATTTATGTGCGCTGACTTACGGCCTGTCTTTCCTCAAGAACGGCTACTGTTGGAATTGCTGTTAGGATTAGAAACTTTTTCGCTTTCTAAAAAATCTGTCTGGTGTCAGGATAGCCGATATTACATTGACGGGAAAGCGAAATCAATTTCCTCAAAAACATTCTTGCAGGCTGATACAGCTGCCCTTTCTGCAAAACTTGAAGAATATAAAAGTCGGAATGAAGAGGAAGATTTACTTTTTACTTTTAACTCTGTAATTGAAAAATTTATAAAAGCAAATAAACCCCGCCTTGATACTTTGATAGGGGAAGCTCATGCCTTTATAAAAAAAGAAGCTGCAAAGTTTCCTGCTGAAAATATTGTCTTATCCTTTAGTGGCGGAAAAGATTCTACTGTAACTGCGGACTTAGTAACTAAGGCTCTTTCAAATCCAAGTTTAGTCCATATTTTTGGTAACACCACTTTGGAATTTCCTATGACCCTTGAATATGCAAACCGCTTTCGTAAAAATCATCCTTTTGCAATCTTTGAGACTGCAATAAATGATGAGCAGGTTTTTATGAAAGTTTGCGATGATATTGGTCCGCCTGCCCGCATGATGAGATGGTGCTGTTCAATGTTTAAAACTGGACCCATCACAAGGACTTTGAACTCCCTTTACAGAAATCAGCAGATTCTCACTTTTTATGGAATACGCCATGCAGAAAGTGCCAGTCGTTCAAAATACAATCGTGTTGAAGATGACAAGGAATCTGTAAAGATTCAAAAGCAAACTGTGGCGTCTCCAATCATTGACTGGAAAGATATTGACATTTGGCTTTATTTGCTTGCAGAAAAGGTTGACTTTAACGACGCTTATCGTTTGGGCTACGACCGCGTTGGCTGTTGGTGTTGCCCCAACAATAACCAGCGGGCACAGTTTTTAAGCAGAATCTATATGAAGGACCGGAGCCGTGACTGGAGGAATTTTTTAATTAGCTTTGCAAAAAGAATTGGAAAGCCGGATGCTGAAGTATATGTAGATTCAGGGGCTTGGAAAGCTAGGCAGGGTGGAAACGGCCTTGCTGCAGCAGATGATGTAAAAATAAAATTTACAAATTGCACTGCGGAAGAACATGCAAAAAATTATAGTTTGGTCAGGCCCTTTAACAAAGAACTTGTAAATCTTTTTGTTCCCTTTGGAAAAATCAGCTGGGCATTGGGAAGTAAAATTTTACATGAGGTTTTGGTGCTAGATGCTAAGACTAATGTGCCACTTATTTCGCTACAGCCATTTACAGTTGACGGCTTTGAAAATGCCGTAAAAATCAAGACCATGAACATAAAAGACCATGAGGCTTTGCAAAGGCAGATTGCTTATCAGATTAGAAAATTTAACGCCTGTAGAAAATGCCTGAAATGTGAAAGCGTTTGCAAAGCAGGAGCAATCAGCATAAGCAATGAGGGATATTTTATTGATGAGGAAAAATGCCTGCATTGCAAAATGTGCGTAAACCAGGCGGTGTTAGAAAATGGCTGCTTGATGGGAAAATATTTAAGAACAAAAGGTGGAATATAAAAAATGAAATTCAGGGGACACGAAACCTTCTTTGTAAGAAAGGGGTGGCTTTCTAAGGGAATGAAATATATAGAAAAGACTCAAGGTAAAGTTTTTATAAATAAAGAAGAAAACCCAATGGATGTACTTGGAATTGGAAGCAATATGGT